>DYOQ01000086.1 GCA_020720455.1 Bdellovibrio sp. | reverse complement strand
TGATGCCAACATCACTGACCTGACTCTGTCTGTTGCTGCCGACGAAATTAATGATTATTCAGGCCTACCTATAGAGGTTTCTACAGGAATTGTACTCATCGCATCTGTTGAAAATATAATTGTCTCGCATACGGGTTTGACTGAGGCAAACCTGAATGGTTCGGTTATTGATCTATCTTTGGAAAATGAAAAATTTGCTGATGCAACCTTGGATATTTCTAACGTTACCATTCAAACAGGGACGGTAGGAGCATCAATTTCGCAAATACTATATTTAACCGATTCAACAGCTCAGGTAGAACTATCTTTCGATGGCCCTGATTTTGATAGCAACCAAACCCTTAAAATTGGCATCGCTGGAAATGAATTTGTTTATGGTGATATTCTGGAAAGCAATCTGTTACAAATTATAGCTATCAACGATGATGAAATATTTACCCTTGCTGACGATGGACAGATTTTAGAAGGTCATGAAAATGCTGAAACAATCGGATTGACTTTAAGTGGAGGAACATTTGCTACCGTATTAAATACCAGTGTCTGGGTTTTTGAGAACCTTCCACATGGAGTTATCGTAGGAACCATCCAAAAAGTAGATTCACAGCATGTTACCTTTATTCTTGAAGGAAACGCCACAACAGACTACGATTCTGATATTACCCAGTTTACAGTTCAAATACCGGAATCGGAATTTGATGATTATTCAGGAACAAATGTAGTTGTTACCGGAGGTGTAACATTTACTGCTGTGCTTGAAAATTCCTCATTATTTATAGAACATGCAGGGTTAAATGAAAGCAACCTGGACCAAGCCATTATTAATATGAAACTGGTTGATGGGAAATTTGATTTAAACCAGCAAGGCAATGTTTCAGGGATCACTTTAAATAATGTGCCCGATGGGTTATCAGTTGCGGTCTATCAGATAGTGAATGATACAACTGCCAATCTGACATTGAACTACCTGGGTTTCGATTTTGATACGGATTATTCCAATTTCAGTATTTCATTGGATCCAATTATGCTATCACCACAAACTACTCTGAATAGCAATAACCTGACTATTCAAGCATCAATTGAACCCTTGGTTTTAGTAAGTTACGACAACCAAATAAATGAAGGGGCAGAAAATGGGGAGTTAATAACTATAACATTAACTGAAGGAACATTTGTTGGAAGCTTCCTTATTAGTAATATTAATCTAAGTTCTTTGCCAAATGGGGTATCAATAAGTGATCTTCAACAAATATCAGACAAAGTATGTACCTTTAAACTTGCAGGTAACCGCACTACTGATTATGACGACAATATTAGTTCCATAATTTGTAGTATCAGTAAGGTAGTTTTTCAATCCTATTTTGGCGGGGATGTTTCTGTTGAAACAGATATTCTATTGAGTGCTTTTAATGAATCCTTACAAATTTCACATGAAGGATTAACCGAAGAAAATCTAAATGGAGCTGTTATTAACTTGAAATTGAACCAGGATACTTTTACCGATGAGTTATTGGCGCCATCCAATGTTACATTATTTAATGCCCCTCAAGGTGTTAGTGTGAATCAAATCAATTTCGTAAACAATTCACAAGCAAATTTAATCCTAACTTTCGATGGCACCGATTTTACATCAAACATACCTGATTTTTTTGTTGAAATTAACCAAGCGGAATTATTTGGTATTGAAAACCTACAAAGCAACCCATTACTGATTAGCGAAGGCGTTGGAATTTTTGATGATCAAAGTAAATTGGGATTAAGTATTTATGCCAGCGAAGCATCGGTTTTTGTTACCGTTAACAATTTGCCAAAAACTTGGGAATCAGCAACAATAGCTATTTATGATACCAAAGGAACCCGAGTTCATAATTCTGATTTAAAGTATTTAAAGGTTAATAAAATAAATTTAAACGTGCTTTCAGGATATTATTTAGTCCAGGTTAAAGTTAATGGCATAGAATTTGTAAATAAAGTATTCATACTACCTGAGTAACAGGTATTTTTTTCATGGGTTAATGGTTGCAAAACACTCGCAGATTTTCTGTCGGGTGTTTTGTTTTTTTAGTAGGTTTACACTACTTTAGTAACTTTAAATAGAAACTGTTTTGATGAAAAAAATTATCCTTCTTTTTAATGCTCTATTTTTTATTATTAATCTAAATGCCCAGGTTAATGAATTTGGGTATCCTTTATCACGTTATTATAGTCCAACAGAAATTAACTCCAACGGACAAAATTGGGCAGTAGCTCAAGCTCCCAATGGAATTATTTATGTTGCAAATAATTTAAATGGAGTGTTGGAATATGATGGCGAAACTTGGAGAAGGATTTCAATTATTGGTGAACCTGAAGTAAGAGCGATAGGGGTTAGTGAGAGCGGTATTGTTTATGTGGGTTGTTCTTCTGAATTTGGATATTTACAACCTACTAACGACGGCAATTACAATTATAAGAAAGTATCCGGATCTCTTCCTGATAGTTTGAATAATTTTTCAACCATATACAACATCCATATAATTAGTGATACCGTTTATTTTGAGGATAATAAATTCAGGTTATTTGGTTATATTCCTGAAAAGGACACCATTTTAATAGTTAATACCCCAAAATATACGTTGTTTACTTTTCAATTGGATAAACAACTCTATGGTGGAAGTTTTACCGAAGGATTGTTTAAAATGCAGGATAATAATCCAGTTGCAGTGAATGGGGGTGATTTTTATAAGTCGAAAGACATTTTTTCTATTATGGAAGATAGGAGTTCCAAAATTGTAGTCACTGGAAACAATGGTATTTACAAATACAATGAGCAAACCGGGGGTTCAACTCAATTATTGGGAACCGAAACAAGAAAAGAATTTCAGGATATTACTTTTTACTCGGCGGGTCAAGATAGAAACAGTATTTTTGTAGGAAGCCTAGGTGGTGGCATTGTAGTATTTAATAAAAATGGGGTTTTAAAATCCAAACTTAATCGGGAAATAGGAATACCAGATGATGTTTGTACCTCAGTTAAAAATTTTAATAACACAGTTTGGGGTACGTTGCAATTAGGACTGGTTTCTGTAGAATATGCAAATCCTTTACGTTTTTTTGGCGAATCATCCGGTTTAAATGGAATTGTAAACGACATTATTAGTTTTAAAGGAAAGCTTTTTGTTGGTACTGATATCGGGCTTTATTACCTGACTTTTGATGAGAATGAAATTCCAAAGTTTAAAAAAGTTTCCGGTATTGATAACCAGGTATTTTCGTTGTGTATAATGTCCAATTCTAAATTGAATAAGGAGATGTTGTTAATTGGAACTACCATTGGCATTTATCAATTGAATGATTTGAATCATAGCGTAATATCAGTGGAAGAAAATTTAATTGGAATTGATAGAATATTTCCCAAAATAGAAAAAGATAAGCTAAAATCGGTTAAACTATATGTTTATAAACTTTTTGCATCCAATAACAGCAATTTATTATGGTGTGGAACTGCTGACAGGTTAATAGCCATAAAATATGATGAAAACGGTAAATGGAATGCAACCGAGGCCATTTATGATATAGGTGGTCGAGTAGAAAGTATCAATGAAGATAATTTGAGTAATATTTATGCGTCCATTGTAAATGGATTAATCAAAGTAAATCAATCAACTTATGCAAATCAAATAATTGACTCGCTTAGTGGTTTGCCGGCAACTACTAATTTTAGGGTTTTTAAATACAATAACTCAATAGCACTAACGACATCTGCAGGTATTTACATGTTCAATACATCGAAAAATAGGTTTGAAAAGTTTAAAGGAATACCTGACGAATATGTCAATGGGGAATTAGCGATAAATCGTTATTGTCAATTGTCCGATTCTTCATTAGTATTGGCTGTATCAAAAGCAAATAATAGCAGAATCGATTTTCTTAGGTGGACAGATAATAGGTATAAATTGGAACCGGATAAGTTTAAAAGGATTCGTAATATTGATACGGAAGTTTTTTTTGAGCAAGATTCACATATTTGGTTTTCGAGTTCTACTGGAATTTTTAACATGGATCTCAATAGCGATTATCAAGTTGACTCAAGTTTTAATTGTTTGATTAGGAAAGTAGTAGGTCGCGATTCAACCTATTTTTATGGAAATTTTATAAAAGAAACCAAAACAGGATTAATAGTATCGGAAACACAATTAGAAGGTCAAAAACCAATTTTAAAATATTCCCAAAACGATTTAACGTTTCATTTTGCTGCTCCTTTTTTTGAAGCTGATGATGAAATTGTTTATTCATATAAATTAAAAGGATTTAAAGAACAATGGTCGAAATGGGACAAAGAGCCCAAAGCTGTTTTTACAAACTTAAATGCAGGCGAATATACTTTTAACGTAAAAGCTAAAAATATCTATGATATTGAAAGTAACATTGGAACCTACTCCTTTTCAATTTTACCTCCATGGTACCGAACTATAGTGGCCTACATTGGATATGTTATACTCGCCTTACTAGCTGTATGGTTAATCGTAAAATTATATACCCGTAAACTGAAACAGGAAAAAATATGGCTTGAAGGAGTTGTAAGAGAACGTACTGCAGAAATTAGGGAACAAAGGGATGAAATTGCAGAGCAGAAACAAAGTATCGAAGACAGTATCCTATATGCAAGAAGAATTCAACGGGCAATTCTACCTTCAAAAGAATTGGCCGATTCGGTATTACCGGAATATTTTATTTTGTTCCGGCCCCGCGATATTGTTAGTGGCGATTATTATTGGATTAACAAAATTGGCCACCGTACCATTGTAGTTGCCGCCGATTGCACCGGACATGGTGTGCCAGGGGCCTTTATGAGTATGTTGGGACTTTCGTTTTTAAATGAAATAATTCTGCAAGAAAATATTGTGGATGCCCATTTAATTCTTAACAAACTTCGTGAACGTATAAAAAGGACATTACGGCAAGAAGGGAAAGAGGGAGAAGCTAAAGATGGAATGGACGTGGCATTAGTTGTGGTTGATGAAATGGAAAAAAAGCTATATTACGCGGGAGCCTACAATCCGGCTTATATTTATAGAGGAACCGAATTAGTGGAGATGAAAGCAGACAGAATGCCAATTGGCATTTATATTAAAGAAAAGGATAGTTTTACTCTAAACGAATATGATTATTTGCCCGGAGATACATTTTATATAGCTTCTGATGGTTATGCCGACCAGTTTGGCGGCCCCAAAAAAGAAAAATTGAAATCGAAGGCCATGAAGGAATATTTAGCAAGTATTCAAGATAAACCCATGGAGGAACAACGGGAATTGTTAAACCAGCACATTGAGGACTGGATGGGTCCCGATCAAGAGCAAATTGATGATATGGTGGTAATTGGTGTACGTATGAAATAACTAAATTCGAACTTTGTCTAGTATTTGGAAAGACGATTCATATATTTGAGCCTCAATAATATTTATCCTAAAATAACAGTGAAAATTCAACATTTTATCATAGTAATCATTCCATTTGTTTTTTTAAGTTGTAATGATGACTTTTCAATTAATAGTGATTGGGAAGACAATACTATTGTAATTGGATTGCTTCAAAGTTCTGATACAGCTCAGTACATTAAAATTAATAAATCATTTTTAGGCGAAGGTGATGTATATGAAATGGCGGAAGTAGCTGATTCTATTCAATATACAACGGAATTGACGGTCCATTTAATTGAATATATAATAATAGATCCAAATAGTTCACCTTTTCAATCGAATAACTGGAAGAGATCAACAAGGGATACTATTATATTGTACAGAACAAGTGAAATTGAGAAAAATAAATTTAATTCAAATGGGGAAGAAGGCACTTTTGGTACCGATAAAAACTATTTATATAAAACCAAAGAACAATTGATTGATGGTTACAAGTATAAGCTTTTGGTTTTAATTCCCGGTAAAATAGAGCCGGTTTGGTCTGAAACATACATGATTAACAAATTTGTTGCATTAAAACCCTCTGTTAATGAATCTCAGAAGATTGATATGTCGAATGAAAATAATCCTTATGCTGTGAGATGGAAATCAGCTATATATGGAAAAGTTTTTCAGCCAACCATCAGTTTCAATTATATTGAAATTTTGGGAAATGATTCTTCCTACCATAGCATTATATTAGAATACCCTATACAATCTGTCGAAGAACTGCGAACCCCAAGCTCTTATGATGTAGGAACCGATATGGAACAATCCGTTGGTGGTGTTGATTTTTATAGATACTTGGGACAGAAAATACCTGAAGACCCTAATGTTAGAAGAGTGTCAACAACTGTTGATTTTATTTTTTTATCAGGAGGTAAGAGTTACGAAACCTATTTAAATGTTTCTCAAACAGAAGTAAGCTATGGGCAAACAACACCGGTTTATAGCAATATCTACAATGGATATGGACTTTTTGATTCTCGATATAAATATGCTGTCAATGATAAAATACTTAATGTATCATCGCTTGATTCTTTAGCTAATGGGCGGTTTACAAGTAAACTTAATTTTGAAAACTATTTTGCAAATTAACCAACAGAATAGTTGACTCCGGTTTAAAATAACATTTAGTTTGTGCAAAAAAATTATAAAACTGCAAATACAATTCCTACCTATTCCTCCAAAAAAGACTGCTTTGACATTAACTCGGTAATCTTTTATATTAAGCACGCTCAATTTTAAAGCAATTTCACAATAAATATCAATCCATTCCAATAATTTTAACCCGCTTTATTCATACCTGAGCATTGCGAAAGGTGTGAATGTGCGATGG
>DYOQ01000085.1:1780-6846 GCA_020720455.1 Bdellovibrio sp. | reverse complement strand
TATTTTCAAAAAAGAAAGTGGCTCCCAGAGCGCTTCTTAGCATCTGCGTCGCGAAGCGTGGGGTATAAATATGCAAAAATCCCCATCTTGTTCAATAAAAGCGTTTTATATTAACGCCTGCCCCCGTCTATTCTAAAAATCACTGTCCGAATCACAGTGAGTAAAATAGTCATCAGTAGCTTAATTTATTCTAAAATGAATTGACAATTCTTATATTTGACCTAACGTAATGTATAATTTTATAAATAATTTTTCAAGGAGGATTAATTGAAAACAAAAGTTTTATTTGGTTTTGTAATTAGTGCCATCGTTGGGTGTGCAACTGTTACAGATGAGAAAGTTACAGTCGTTAAAAACAACACACCGCAAATAAGTCCAACAATTCAAAACAATGTGGAACATAGTTTAAAACGAAAAGTTGCAATTTCAAGATTTTCGAATGAGACGAAGCATGGTGGAAGTTTTTTAAGAAATGAAAATGAAGACACTGTCGGAAAGCAAGCAATGGATATTTTGTCTTCTAGGCTTTCTTCAACTGGAAAATTCTTAATGATTGAAAGGGCAGACTTAGGAAAAATAAAAAAAGAACACGAATCTTTTAAAATTGATAATGAATTAGTTGGTGCAGATCAATTAATTATAGGTTCAGTGTCAGAGTTTGGACGAAAAGATACATCAGAAGTTGGAGTATTTTCTAGAACCTTAAAACAAAAAGTATATGCAAAGGTTAATGTTAGATTAGTTGATGTTAAAACTGGTCAAATTCTTTTTTCACAAGAAGGTGAAGGAGAAGCGATGTCAGAGGTTGGTAAGACTTTAGGCGTAGGGGAAGAAGCTGGATATGACTCAACTTTGGATGATAAAGCTTTGTCAGCGGCAATTTCAAAATTAGTAAGTAATTTAATTGAAAATCTTTTAGATCATCCTTGGAAAAGTAACATTTTATCTAAAGAAGACGATTCATATATAATTGCTGGTGGAAATGCTCAAGGGATTAAGGTTGGTAACTCTTTTGGAGTATTCACAATAGGTAAAAAAATTAAAAATCCTCAGACTGGAATAAATGTTCAATTACCTGGCAAAAAGATTGCTGAATTGAAAGTAATATCTATATCAGGCAAAGATCAAAATGAAATTTCTATTTGCAGTCTCGCAAGCGGATCTTTAAAGGGTAATATAAATGAATATGAAGTAATGGAGAATACAAAATGAGAAATTTAATAATCTATTCTATTATGTCTTTATTTCTTTTTTCTTGCGGTGGAAAAAACTTTACCGTAAATCAAGTTGAAAGTCATTCCTTTATTTTAATTAAAGGGGATTCAAAAAAAGAGCAAGTGATAATTGATAATGGTCAACCACTTATTTTAGGTACAGATACAAAAGAGTATAAGTTAGATGATGGAGTTAATGCTAGCAAGCTACAAATCAATGAAGGTGCTCATACAATAAAAATTATTCGCGATGGCAGTGTGATTATTCAAAGAAATTTCTTTGTAGCACCTGGTAATTCTTTTGAGGTGAACTTATGAAAAATATATTCTTAACTTTTTGTCTATTAATCATTGGTGGATGTGCGACGATAAGTGAGTCAAGATTGTACTGGGGAAATTATTCTAAAACACTCTATGAATACAAGAAGAATCCTTCAGCTGAAAACTTGGCCAAGCATAAAAATGAGCTTCAAACAATTCTTGTAAAGTCTAAAGAAATGAAGTTAAGACCACCGCCAGGAATTCAAGCAGAGCTAGGATCTATTTATATGAATGAAAAAGATCAAAAAACAGCAATAAGTTATTTTTCACTAGAGGCCGAGACTTATCCAGAATCAAAAACATTAATTTCGAGATTGATGGATATTGTTTCAGGAAAAAAGGAGAAGAAGTAATGAAGCATTTAATTTTCTTGTTAACTTTGTTGATACTTATCTCTTGTGGTTCAGCAAAAAAGACTCTTTATCCAGGAATGTACGGAGAGATGCCTACTAGCCTTTTATTTTTGCCTGTTGTAAATAAAACAACATCGGCAGAAGCACAATTGTTATATGCTTCTACGGTTGCAGAGCCACTAAGTAATAGTGGATTTTACGTTTTTCCAATAGAAATTACTGATGAATTTTTTAAAAGAGATGGAATAACATTAGGTGATCAACTAAAGGGTGTTTCTCCACTCAAATACAAAGAAATGTTTGGTACAGATGCAATTTTAGCTGTAACAATACACAAGTGGGATACGAATTATTTTGTAGTTAGTGGAGATGTAACTGTCGAGCTAGAATGTACAATTACTTCAGCAAAGACAGGAAACGTGCTTTGGAATCAACGAAAAGAGTACGTAGTCCCAACAACATCTAACTCAGGAAATATACTGGCTGATTTAATTGTAACTGCAATAAATTCAGCTACAGTAGATTATGTTCCAATTGCACAGAGATTAAATATAATGGTATTTGGGACAATGCCGTTCGGAAAATATCATAATCGTCACTTGAAAGATCAAGATGACATCGTTCAAGAAGCTAAAAAATAATAATTTTGTGTAAGGAAATAATTTAAAGTATTTCCTTACACATTCCGATTTTTCTCATTGAATAAAATCATTCTGTTTTTTGAAGAATTTAGCGTTTTAAAATTAAAGGAAATGAAAGTTGGTGGGCGTAATGTAAAAAAACCAATTGTTTCTAGTTGATTTTCAATGATGACTTTTCTGTTAGATGACTTTCCTCTGCAAGTATGTCGACGTTAAAGCGGCCCACATTTGCCTCAACCTGAATCAATTTTAATATCAATGCCAATTTCATCACTGAGGGCTTGGAGATTTTCTTCTTTTGCAAGCCACGGGGTTAAGTCTCTTGCTTCGTCAGAAAAAATTTCACGCAAATCAATCTCTTTAATCTTTCCAAGATTTTTATTCATTGTTTTTCCTTGTTTTTCCTTATTTCTTAAGAAACATATCTCGCTCTTGAAATCCTTCTGCCTTTTTCCTATCAAATGCATCTTTGCTATAGCTTGGATCAGGGAGTTTGCCCTTTTGTCCAATCGCTGTAAGGAGTTCTTCAAGAGAAATTCCCAAGGTTCCCAATCCTAAACTTGAAAGAGCTTTAATTGCTCTGGTATCTCCTGTGCAATATTTAAAATTATCAAAATCGCCAGTAAGCAAAAGTGCCAGGGCCTCTTGTTCCCCATCATCAATACGATCTAAAAAATTGGGATTTACTTTTTTAATAAGATCTTCTACTTGGTCAGTTGTTGCTGTGATCTCTTTAATTCTGCCAGCGGCAAGTTCACCTGCTAGATCAATATTAACTTTTTGATTATTTTCATCGGGGTAGAAATACACTTCATTATGAAGGACAAAGGAGTTAACAGAAATATCATACTGAGAGACTAATGAAGTCCAAAAGTTTCCAGCGAAAGCCTTAATGATGACGTTGGCGTCAAGAATTACTAATCGTGATTTCATTATTTGAGACTTCTGCAAGGCCAAAGTTTTTTAAATAGTCAGCAAGTGCCGACAGTGATTGATTCAACATTTTTGCTAAGCGAGCACGGCTGATCTCTCCATTTTCACATGCAAGATAAGCAAGACGCACAAAGCGGTTGCTTAGGTAGTAGGGACTTTGAGATTCCATTCTGCTTGCATAATCCAGGCTGCGTAGTCCTGGGTCTTGAAGGGCCTTTTGTACATCATCTCTTCTTATAATATGGAACGAGGCCATTCTCCAAAGAAGTGCCTCAAGTGAAACTTCAAATTGTCTGGCAATAGACACAATGCCGGCAGCATTAGATTTTGCAAGAGATCTGATCTCTCGCCTTAAGGACTCTGTGGGTACTAAAAGACCGGCAGCAAAAGCATTTGCTAACTTTTCATTTAAACTTCTAAGAGTTTGATCGTCTTTAATTTGCTCAATCAGAGCATCATCCCAAGTAATAATATGGAACAATTCGTGAGCAATACTGAAATGCTGTCTCCATGCCGGTTCACTGGAGCTGATGAGGATACATAATCCGTATTCTGAGGCCGAAGCTGCTGCTGATCCATTACCGCCCAGTTCATTGAAGAAAAACTTGATACCGTATTTTTCTTCAAGAATTTTTACAAGAGATGTTGCTGGATAATCTCCAACACCAAGTTGTCCACGTACTTCTTCAGCAAGAGAGTAGGCATCGTTATATGTAAAAGTATTAAGATCTATTTTCTTTCTGGGAAGAACTATGAAACGAGAAGAGTCTACAGAGTTTAAAGTCTCAACAAATTTAAAATCTTTGCATAGGCTGATAAATTCGGCCTCAAGTCGTTCATGATTTTCTGGTTTTTCTCTCCAAAGGACAACTGGCCGAAGAGGAACCGCAGGCGTAGTTGTTTCTGGGAAAAAAACAGGCAGTTCTACGTGAAGAACTTTCGCTATTTTTGCTAGCTCCCAGGCTTTCAATTCACGATCACCCTTTTCAATTTGACCAAGGGTCTGCCTCTCCCAACCTAGTTGGGCCTTAGTGATAAGCTCTTCCTGAGTTAAATTTTGTCGAGTACGTTCTTCCTTGATACGTCGACCGATAATATCTTTCATGGCCAATTTCTCCCTTTTTCATATTGCATTTTACTTGTCGGATAGATGCAAGATTTTATTACTTACATCTTCTTGATTATACCATTATTTTGATTTTGGGTAATAAAATATTGCATAGGCGGCGATATTGATAAATTTATCGAGTGATATCGAGTGATAACGCATTTAATTTATGTAAAATTTTGAAGAATTTGAAATATGCAGAAACTGTGATTCGGACAGTGATTTTAGGATATAGTTCGCCCAATTAACATTCCATCTGCTGAAAGTGTTTTTCTTTGCATGCTTGCCTCTATATTTTTAGTTAGTAGGTGTACTGAGTAGATAATAGCTAAAAAACTATGGGCCGAACAGGCCTAATGCACATAGTCGTTGCGAGAAATATTTTTACTTATACTTCTAACGTGCGATAAAATGGGCTTCGTTAATTACGCCGAGAATGGCTGGTTGTGTAGTTATCTTTCCCTCTTGCTGAAGCTTGGCAAGCTATTGCAAGCGC
>DYOQ01000085.1:0-1680 GCA_020720455.1 Bdellovibrio sp. | reverse complement strand
TCAAACGTAACTTTCTCCAGCGGCGCTGCCTTCGAGGCCACATTACCCGATGCCTTTGCTAATTCTGAATCCTTAAATCCAAACGCAATATGTCCACCGCGGGAATCCATGTCGATGTAATCAACTCCCTTGACTACTGTCTTCCCATCAATACAAATTAGTGTCGTTCCATCTGGCAACTTGTTAAACTGTTCCTCTGTTAATAAACGAACTTTTTCATTGCCCACCGGATATTTTGGATTATTACTAATGTCCATCCCTTTCGGTGGTTGTGTAGTTATCTTTCCCTCTTGCTGAAGCTTGGCAAGCTATTGCAAGCGCTTCAATTCTTTTGCTGTTTTAAATTCCTGTGTAGATAGTCGTCCAGCAGCTTTCCTTGCCTCCCGTAATTCATCAAACGCGACCTTCCTAACATTGTCCGGCAAATCCGCATTTATATATATATCATCCAAAAACTTTGATGAGCGCCTGCCGATTAGTCCCAGCTTGTAATTTTCTGAGTTCTCCCTTGCGTAGTCTGCCAAAGACTGCATCGCCTTCATCTTCATTTCTGGATTGGGTGATGTCTCCACTATTCTGCTTAAATCATCAATTACCCCCATCATCTGATCATTTACTTCCGGAATTCCCTTTGTAGATTTTGAGTTCAAATCAATTCTCAAACGTCCTAGCTCATCCATCGCCTTCATCTGCTCTGTTTCACTTCCAGATGCCAGTGCCTTGCGCGACTTTGTCATTATTGTGTCTGCGGCATCAAACGTAACTTTCTCCAGCGGCGCTGCCTTCGAGGCCACATTACCCGATGCCTCGACTAATCCATAATCCTTTACTGCTTTGTTTGCGCTAGCAACTAATTCAATCTTTGAGATGTTTTTTGCCTTGAGAACATCGCTCAAATATTGGACTCCCTTTCCACCAAGCACAGTTTCGATCGCCAAAAATCCAATTTTACCAATCACTTCACAATAAAATGCTCCTTTTTGTGGAGGTGTTAATTTCTCAGTTTCTTTGGCAAAATAAATTTCAATAAGCTTCCAAGCTTTGTAAATAAGTTGATGGAGCGGAACCCCTCTTAGTGTATTTAACTGGGACATGATTGCTTGTTGATCAGCAGCGATAGCAAGAATATCATTTTCGGCCTGTTGCTTTACCAATTTTTCTTCTTCTTTAGATAAAAACGCGTCTAGTAGGCCAGCACGCATTGCCCCTAAAGCATTTATTTTTGCAACATTTTTGGTAAGCCACCACATACCTTCAAGAGAAGATAATGCACCTTTGGCACCGCCCTTTACCAAGCCTAGAAGACATCTAAATCCGTAATTATCAATGATATTTTGTTCATAGATAAAATCGGCTTCCAGTTGATTTGTGGAGCTGCATGGAGTTCCTATTTCACCAACTTGAGGCATAGCTGCTAGTACATCTGCAGCAAATTCTGCCGAAAAATCAGTGCTCTCTTCATTTTGGATTGCCACGGTGGTGCGAACCAATGATGTCAAAACCAGTATATAGACTAGTAATTTCATATTATCTCCATGATAAAGACTAGTAGCTTTTCGGAGAAAGTATTCTAAACATTAACAGCTTCAATCCCAACTTTTTTAAATATTTTTTTAATTTTTCTCTACCAAGAACCTATGTCACTAAAAAATAGTTAAGTATCGTCGTTGTAAGAAATCA
>DYOQ01000084.1 GCA_020720455.1 Bdellovibrio sp. | reverse complement strand
AGCTTACAGTAATTATATTATTTTTCTTTCAAAAAACAAAAGACAAAAAGAAGCGCAGCAAATTAAGCAGAAGGCTGGAAAACTCTTTCCGGAACTAAAAAAAAAATTTGATGAGTAGTGCTACTATTCGAAATTCTCTTGATTTTCTATTTCGTAATTAGCATTAGGGTTATAATCAGGCACTGTAATGCCATTATCTTTGTAGAACCAGTCGAACATATCTCGCCTTAATTTTGCTCGCCAAACTTCTCCTCGATCTCTTCTTTTGAGGTTGTAAAAAATAACTCCTTCTGCGAAATCGGCTTCACCCATCTGACACTTGTGGGCCTTCATATAGTAGCGACTTCTGAGGTGTAGGTGAAACCAATTGGACCAGTTTTCAAAATCTCTTGGATGCTCATGAAATGATTTATAGGTTAAGGAAGTAATTGTTCGATCAAAGGGATACCATTCGTGATTATCAAGTTTATATGGATTGCCTTGTAGCTTTGGCCCAATAACCTCTCCGACTTGTTCTCCGTCCATTTCAACATAACCCTTTTGGATTGAACGGAAAATCCCTTCTATAATAAAAGTTTTTCCTTTCATTATTTGAAGAGGGTCAATAATGTTTTTTCGATTCTGGAGGGCCACCAATCTTCCATCTTCCGTTTTGAGCTTTACGTTAGTACCGTTTAGTTTTTCTACCGCTATAGTATCTTTGTCGTCGATGACCCACTCATAACCGGGATTTATTTTATTAATTACTAGGTAGACTTCGGCAGTTCTAAGTCCTAATTTTTTTCCGTTGGCCGCCCACTCCTCTTTGCTAATGGAAAAAGTTTTTCTTATGAATGGGCAATAAATTTTTGGAAAGTCTGATAATTCTTCCATTAGTTCTCCTCCTGTAAGTTAAAAGCGATAAGAGAGCGCAAATGATGTCTCTTTAATGTTTTCAGCAGTAATATTCTTTTTTTCATTAGTTTTAATTTTTGTACTCTTAATTGCAAAATCAAAAACTAGTTTAGGGGTAACCCAACCAACGCCTATTCCGTTACCGCTCTCAGATAGGCCGCGATCTTCATAAGTACCAAATCGAAGAAAAAAATCATCAAAAATTGAAGTCTGGATTGCTGCGCCATATTTTTCTGTTTCAGAGAGTGATTGATTATAATCCGCACCTGCATCACCCATTAGCGTTATAAAACCTTTATAGATGTACTGAAATCCAATTAGCCCTCTTGTTTCAGAAGGTTTTTCTTTAAATGGATCAACAGCAGTAAGCCCAAGAGAGAATTCTTCAGAAACTGCGTGGGTAACTCCAAAGCTAACTTGGTTATACTTATCTTCAATGTTATCTTCAAAGTTTGTAATTCTACGATAGCTAATACCCATTGAGGTTTGTTTGCGAATTGGTGATGCTAGCGCTATTGCCAATTTTTTGTTGTTGTCTGCCCCATCTTCTACTTTACGATAGCTAATGGACCCTTTTAGTGGGTTGGTTGCGTCAGAAAGGATAAATGAGTTAATATTAGATTTTCCAAACGCTTCTCCAGATTCTGGGTCAGTTGGCCTTGTTGTGCTTCTTTGATAGTAAAGAGCGGTCATGTTAAAAAATCCAATTGCGGCAGGGTTTAGTTGAGTGGCCTCGTCCATTAAGAACGATCCAACTCCAACTCCAGCAGTAGATTGTAGTCTTGTTGTCTGTAGATCCCTGATTATTGCAGTGGTTTTTGCAGAAAATGTGACAATTGCTAGAAGAATTAGAAGTGAAAGCAATCGGGCCAAAAACATACTCCCTCCATTGGATCGTTTCCGAGCAAAAAAAACCTAAGAAAATTATAGATTAACTGGAAGCTCAAGTCATCTTTTGATACAAAGATATGTATTAATTATTTTGGAGTTTAAGCATGTGCTACAAAACTAGTCTGGTATTTTTGATTTCTTTCTTTTTTATTTTCGAGGCGAAAGTTTTTTGCGCTACTCCTACAATGGAGGGATTGTTTAGAAACGGAGACAATAAGGAAGTGGCGAGTGGGTTCACGGTTTTAAAGTTTTATGTTAACGAAGTTGTCGACGAAGAAAAATTAAAAACAACTATTGTTACAGCAGAGAGTGGTGAGCTTGATAAGGCAGTGAAGTCTGAGCAGTCAAAGCCTCGGTATTTTAAATGTGTATTTTCATTGGAGAGAGATAATAAAGTTCAGTTTCTTCAGGTTGAGTACACAAGTCCAGAAATGCAGCCAGAGACGTTGGTTGGTGTTAAGTATATTCCTGATTTGATCAAAGATTTAGATAGTGTTGAAAAACCAAGTCGTCAACTTTTTTATGCATTCTTAAATATGTTTGTTCTTAATGATTCAAGAGCAATTTCAAATCAGATGGAAAAATATGATTCAGGTTTTCAAAAAAATAAACTCGCTATGAATTCAGACAAGAAAGGTCTTCTCCTGAGGCAGAAGGAGTATCTCTCCGCAATTAAAGGAGATGCTAAAGCGAAAGAGAGTTTAAAGTCACCGCTAGAGGGTTCGTCAGAAGATGAGAAGACAAAGCTCACAGAAATTAACAATCAAGAGATGTATCAAAAGAGCGACAAAATTAAACTCGAGAGAGTAGGTCGAAAATTTATGTGGAATTTAAAGCTAGATAATGTGAGCGGATATTTTGGCAATATTGATCACCGATTACAAAATATTACAATAAAAAAATATGATGCTGAATTTAGACTTAGCTGTGGAAATTACGTGCTTCTCGATGGTATTCACAATTTTCCAGAGATGCTTAGGATACAAGATTTTGATGGAGGATCATACGAAGTTTATATGACATACCTGTCATATTTTGCTAACAGTGGAAGTTCTGTCGGTACTCGTTATAAAGAATATCTGGATCAGCTTGCCAAAATTAAAAAGAGCACAAAAGAGGTTATGCCAAAAACTGCAGAATCACTTCTTTATTAATCGGTATGGTGAAGGTGAGCGTTACATATTGTAAAGTTGCAATCAACTCCCTATTTTCAGAGTCAATAACATTTTACCTTGAAGATGCTTTGGCAGGAGAATTAAAGGTTGGAATGCTTGTCAATGTCCCTCTTGGAAAAAGAGTGGTTGAGGGGTGTGTTTTAGAATCATCCATAAAAGAGGAGCAGCTTCTTGTTGATTTTGATCGTTCAAAAATTAAAGCCGTTATTGAAAAAAATAGTTTTGATATGTTGCTGTCTCCAGAATATTTTAGTTTTTTAGAATGGGTCTCTAATTATTATCATTATCCAATCGGTATGCTGATTTTTGATATATTGCCTAAGTCAAAAGTGGCAAAGAAACAGCGAGAGTTAAAATTTATAAAAGGAGTAGGAGAGGAACTGCCGTTTGATTTAAATGATAAACAAAAAATGGCGGTTGATAAAATTTCTGAGAGTTTAGGCAAAGGATTTTCTAAGTGGCTTGTTCACGGTGTAACTGGAAGTGGCAAGAGCGCAATCTATATAAAATTGATGAGCAAAGTTTTGGCGGAAGGTAAGAGTGTTCTATTTTTGCTTCCAGAAATAAATCTTACACCACAATTTCTCGAGTATTTTAAACGATTTCTTGCTACTTCTATATATTCGTACAACAGCTCGATTAATAGCTTTGATCGTTATGGTTTATGGATGGAGCTCGTATCCAATATATCTGCAAAGCTTGTTGTTGGTGTTCGGAGCGCAATTTTTTTACCAATTCAAAATCTCGGATTAATAATTGTTGACGAAGAACATGACAACTCGTTTAAGCAGGATGGCCATTGCTCATATAACGCAAGAGATATGGCGCTGAAGCTTGGATCGCTTAAAAAAATCCCAGTTGTTCTAGGATCGGCGACTCCTTCGGTTGAAACGTATTACGCTTTTACCTCAAAACAACCGACCAATTATATTCCTCTTGAAACAAGGGCAGGTGAAGCTACAATGCCAGATATTTTAATGGTAGATTCTAAAAACGACACTGAAGAGCATTGGCCCTTGACGACTAAGAGTGTAGAAGAAATTCGAGCTGCGCTTGATAAGAATGAGCAGGTTTTAGTTTTTATAAATCGACTGGGCTATTCTGCTTTTTTGCAGTGTCGTTCATGCGGATATACTTTTAAATGTCCTAATTGTTCTGTAAGCCTTAAGTATTATCAATATAATAATCAGCTTAGGTGTAGTTATTGTGATTATAAAGATAAAGCACCAGAGATTTGTCCAGAGTGTAGTAACCTCAAAATTTTTAAAAAAGGGTTTGGAACTGAAAAGGTACAAGAGGTTCTAGCTCAGCTTTTTCCAAATAAAAGAGTTGAACGTTTTGATCGTGACGAAATTACTACGATTAAAAAACTTGAGAGTAGACTGGAGAGTTTTCATAGTGGAGAGATTGATATTTTAGTTGGAACTCAGATGCTTTCGAAGGGGCATAATTTTCAAAGAGTAAATCTTGTTTTAATTCTTGGAATTGATTCACAACTAAATCGTCCAGATTTTCGAAGCAATGAGCGAGTGTACCAGTTGCTGACTCAGGTAAGTGGGCGCTCGGGAAGATACAGTGGGAAAAGCAACGTTCTTATTCAAACGCTTAGTCCGGAGGATGAGCTTTTCACAATTGTTAAAGAGCATTCGTTCGATAGGTTTTATAAAGATGAGCTTGCATTTAGATTGCCATTCGGCTGCCCGCCATACGGAAAAATTGTGATGATTTATATTAGTTCACGATTTGCTGATAAAGTAAAACATGATTCGCGAAAAATTGCAGACACGTTACTGAAACTAAAACATCAAACGTTTAAAACGCTAACTGTTCTTGGCCCTCGGCCAGCGATTATAGAAAAGAAGGCTAATAAATATACTTGGAGTATCATGCTCTCAAGTGATAACGTAAATGAGTTACATAATGTTGTGAAAACTATAAAAAATGGATTTGATCCGTCAACTGGCGTTTCGATTCAGTACGATATTGATCCCTATACAATATTTTAGAATTTTTAAAATTTTTAAAATTGGAGTTTTATGAAAAGTTATACAGATAAAGAGCTTGATATTTATGTATACCGTTTTTTTAAAGAAAGACTAAAGCAAACTAATGGTTTTTTTGTTGATGTAGGAGCAAACGATGGTATCACTGGGAGTAATTCCTTGGCGTTTGAAGAGGCCGGTTGGAAAGGCCTTCTTGTCGAGGCAAATGTTGCTCACAAAGAAGCGTTGTTAAAAAGAAAATGGAAAACTGAATTTGTCGCGGTTTCTGATAGCGCAAGTGTTAAGTTTTCGGCAGTAAGCGGTATTTCAAACCTTCATGGCCTTTCAAGAATTGATACGTCAGAAAAATTTTATCAGTTGGTAAAAAAAAACAATGGCTCTGTAGTTGAAAAAGAGATTCCTGCAAAAACGTTAACGTGCATTTTAGATGATAATAACGTGGACAAGAATTTTGATGTTTTATCTGTCGACGTAGAAGGTCATGAATTAGTTGTTTTAAATAGTTTGGATTTTAATAAGTATGTTCCGAGAGTTATGCTCGTGGAAGATAACAGCAAGGGAGAAGATTCGAGTGTTTATAAATTTATCTGCTCCAAAGGGTATATTCGGGCCAATAGGTTAGGCGTAAATGAAATATACGTTCGAAATAATTTGAAAAATTTTTTTCTGATTAGAAGATTAAAAACAGAGTTTACATATGCTCGTTGGGCAACAAAACGTTTTGTCCTGTCGGCCATTGGAAAGAAAGCTCGAAATCCGTTTGTTTAAAATCAGTTCTTATTATTTTTTTGCAGTTCTATCATGTGTGCATATTTTAAAAAAACATAAATTCCGCTTATAAAACAAATTATGAATCCATATAATCCATCTTTAAAGCCCCGTCTTAGTATGTAATTTTTGATAAACTCATAAGGCGGACGAGTAACTAGTTTAGCAATAGAAACTCTTTTCCCCTTATCATAAAGGGCCTTGGCCTCTATAATTGTAAATTTATTTGTTTGATCAATTATTTGTGAGTGAGAGTAATAAGAGTAGTGTAGGAGGTCACCCTCTAAATGTTCTGTGTTGGAACTTTTTTTTAAAACTAAAACATCATGAGGATTGTTGCCAACCCAGTGTGCTGCGCTCTTTTTTACTAATCTTAACTTAGAATCGGGGTACCATCCAGAATGATAGATCCATTGCCCACAATAGTTGGTTAGTCGATTAAAATTATAACCGTCACAAATCCAGCTTTCCTTCACACGTTGAATAGAAAGTTTTAGCGTATCAGATAAAGCCTCGTCAGCATCTAGCGAGAGTACGTGATCATGCGTTGCTTTAGAGAAAGCGAAATTTTTTTGTTCAACATATCCTAAAAATTTCTGCTCAATAAACGTAACCCCATAAGAGGTGCAGAGCTCTTTGGTTTTATCTGTAGAAAGTGAATCCACAACGACAATTTCATCCGCAATAGATTTAACAGATTCTAAACAACGACCGATATTTTTTTCTTCATTAAATGTGATGATGACAACCGAGAGCTTAACCATTCCTATTCCTAATAGCGAGCGCTAGTTTATCTTAGAGCATTCTACTCCGATACATTCTAGTTCAGAAGGATCAGAATCGCTATCTTTAGAGTAGGCAATTAGTCTGAAGTGATATGTATTATCGCACCGATGTAGAGAGTGATCAGTAATTGTTGTAGCTGTTGCGATTGGATCATCTACTACCTTTAGCAATACAAATGGGCCATCGTTTGTTGAGTAGTACAATTTAAAACCAAGATGTCCAGGGAATGTGATATATGACCAAGCAAAGGATATTTCTGTAAGGGGATCAACACACGCAGTGTTGATTTCATTTGTTACAAGAGTGGCATCTTCGGCTTTGCCATCTGATAGAATCAAGATATTTCCTATAAACGAGAAAAACATCGTAATAATCAGTAATTTTAACATATTAACCCTTTTAAAAACGAGGACATTGTGCATTGTATCATGATTTCCGGTTGATAAATAGGGCCGTGTAAATTTTAACGGCCTTAGTTTAAAACAGGAGAGTGCCTGTTTTTTTAATTTCATCTAACAGAGGAGATGCGGAATTTTTAGACA
>DYOQ01000083.1 GCA_020720455.1 Bdellovibrio sp. | reverse complement strand
AAAGTATCATTCGTTGTATGATTATTGCACAGAAGAGCTTGGATACACTAGTGATTCAAGCATACAGAAGAATTAGTGCTATGAGGTTAACAAAACAGTTACCGCAGATAAAAGCGAAAATTGAAGATGGTAGTATTAGTTTAAGTTCGGCCAATATGTTTTCCACTCTCATTAAAGATTCAAAGATGGAAAAGAGCGAACAGGTCGAGGTGCTCAGTCTTATTGATGGAAAAAGCAAGAGCGAAACCGCAACACTTCTTGATGACATTAGAAGCAAAAAACTGTTACCACCTCCAGCTAAAAAGAAAACTATTGTAAAGCAAAGTGATGGTGGCAAAGATGTTAGACTTTCAGTCTCCATTTCGAAAGAGACGCTAGCTAAGATTGAGCAAGTTAGAGATTTATATTCAAAGAAAAGTAGCGGAGATCAACCACTCGATCTGGACAAGGTTTTGGATATGATGGCACAAGTTGCGTTATGCTCTGTTCGAGTTGTAATTTGCGAGCAGGAATTCTTGAATTTGGAGTAAAAAAGATGAGACGTGAAAGTGGGTGTTAAGAGCTACCAATGAAATCGGCCCAACTTTATTTTACGTAAATGGTGTAACTATCTCCTTTCTTTTTGTACCAATGTGACATTCTAAATGCCATGTTCGCGCACGTTTTGATGGTTTTTATAATGGTGTTTATATTTAAAAAATTCGCTTGAGTAAATTTATTGCAGATACCTGACTACTTTGCTTGTGGATGTGATTCTTGGCAAAAGCTTTAAAATTCGTCCCGCGCGAAAAAATCTGAAAAAATCTGAATATCTCTACGAAAAAATTGAGTCAAAACGATCTAGAGCGGAGTGGCAACTATTGTGGGCGATATTTTAATTACGTTTAGACACATAGTTTGCCTACGTTCCTACAGTTAGCAAACTTTGAGACAATAATTGTGTAGATTTAGCAGTATGGTAGGACAATTATTTTATAACACCTAGAGTGGGTGAAAACCCGTGATAAGTTTGAGGTATATTATGAGACGATTAGTGATAATGCTTGTGGCCTTATCTTTGTTGCATCTGCAACTACATACATCAGTATCGTTTGCAGAAGAGAGTAGTAAAAGTAAGAGCGACAGCGCCACTGCAGAGGTTAATTTAGCAGCTGAAGCGACTTATGGTGCGCTATTTTTAAACTGTGTTGATGATTCCGATATGAGCGGAGACTCTAAAATACTTCATGCTAAAAGCTATGACATGTTTAAAGTTGCTTGTGCCAATCATATAAAAGACAAAATTAATATTGAAAAACAGGCTTCAGACATGGAGAAAAAGGGAAATTCTGATTTAAGTAAGGATGATGGCCAATACGATTCAATTAATGCTTATGCCTCTCTTGCAAAATCAAGAGCAGTAGTCCAGCAAAATGCTGCCGATTCATTAGCGGCAGCTAGTGGTAATTTTGATGGAATTTTATCTCAGGCAAAAAAAGAACTTACTGCAAAAGAAGAGAGAGTAAAGGAAGCCGAAAAGTGGGTAAAAAAAGCTTGGATGATTTTAGTGGCCGGGTTAGCTGGGTTGGCAGCATCGTATTATTACATGCAAGAGGCGAATGCTACTTGTCAGGGAATGTGTTTTGCACCTAGTGACATAGCGTGCGCTGGTTACTATGAAGGCATTCAAATGGAATGCGAAGCCAAAACTAAAAGTGGAGAAGCTGAAGCAAAAAAAGCAGAGGGATTTGCGGCAGAAGCAATGGCATTTGTTAAGGAAAATGCCATGATGATTATCATGGCCGGAAGTATCCTTTGGGGAGTATTGGCCGATGGTGATTCTGTGGTCCCAATTAAAACTAAAAGTGATGAGTCTAAAAACAGTGAAACATTTCTTGCTGGGATTAAGGTTATGCTGTCATCGCTGGTGGCGAGTTTTGATAAGCTTGTTGAGAAGATTGAACTTAAAGCATCAAATAGCATTGAAACTGCTTTTGATTTAGTTTTTCCGATTGAAAAATCGTTAGCCGTTACTTGTACAAATATAGCCGGGTGTCAAGCAGCTGGAACAAAACATTCATGGAGTGTTGCCGGCCTTATTGTAAGCGCCGGAGTTGTCCTCTACGGAATCCTCGACCTTTTAGAAGCGTACGAAGAGCTTGCTTATGCGGAAGTGCATTCGCATTTGAAATGTAATGGGATGGGGGCGGCGAGTACAACGACGAGTTCGAACGTTCCGCAAAATTTTAAAAATAATTTTAATAATTTTAATCAAAATGAGATTGAGAATCAGTTTGTAAAAATTGAAAATAGCAAGAGTGAGTTTGAAGCGTTTAATGCGATTCGAGAGCTAAATTTGATTGCTAAAGGTAATATGGTAAACAAAGAGATCAGCGATAAAGAGCTAATTAGCTTTGATAAGTGGAGAGCAAAAGGGCATTCGTTTGTTAGGTATGGAACGGTAGTTGGGAAAAAAGTATTGGACCTAGTTGCAGGAAACGATGCATACGCTGTTACAGCAACTGATCTTGGTTATACTGGAGCTTACGCTGATCAATATACTTCAGCAGTCTCCTCGGCAGGAACGAAGCAGCTTGAAGCGTGGCCAACGCCTGAAACGAGAGTGACATACTTAGAGGGGCTAGTTGCAACAGCGAAAAAAGCAGCAGCTGGTGGTGGTGGTGGTGCAGCTGCTGCTGATGAAGAGGAAGCAGAAGCTAATAAACTTTTAAAAGATGCGAATAATGAAATGAAAATTGAGAATGGTACCGACTCAAATTCACCAGTGACTGCGGAGAGCGGCACAGGTGGTGATGATATAAAGAGGGAGACAGAGTTAAAGGGGTGTGAAGCTACTGGAACTTGTGCTAATTTTTCAAGTACAGGAGTTGGGATTGGTGGAGCTAGAACTGGACTTGGTGTTGCAAATGCAGGGAGTACGAAATCTAAAAAAGCTGGCCCAGATAGAGAAAATAACCCAAGAGCAAAAATAGATGAGAATAATCGAGGAAATTTGGCGATGAAAGATAAGTTGGATGATGGAAAAAATGCGGTTAAAGCTCCTGAACAGGTGTTAGCGCCACAAGGTGCTGGACAATTAGGTAACATTGGAAACGCAAATAAAACTGGGGCCGCAGCGGTAGCAGCTAAAAAGGGAGGGGGAATCGGTTTTTCCGATATGAAATTATCTGGAGCACCGGTAGGCACTCCAACTGAAAACTCACTCTATGATAAAGATGGCAGTAAATTAGAGTTTGGAAATAATGGTGGTGGGAATGATAATAACGTGTTTGGTAAGAGCGCATTTTATGCGGCAAGGACATCATTAGCTGGTAGTGGTAGCGCTGGAATAGCAACTAATGATAGAGATCAAGTGGAGGGTAAAATGGGTGGAAATCAAATTTCTGACTCGGATGCTCATATTTTTACCCTAATCACTCAACGTTATTTTAAGAGCGCATTTCCAGTCTTAATGGATTTAAATACAGAATCAGATGAGGAGCAAGAATAAATATCTGCAGGAATCTTTCTCTTTTTGATTTTTGTGTGATACTAACTTGAGATTAATTTAAATTTTAGAGGTTAAGATGAAGAACTTCCGCAAAAGGAAGAATATAGCTGTTGTTGCACACGTTGACCATGGGAAGACTACGCTCGTCGATGGATTGCTTCAGCAATCGGGATCGTTTGGTGAAAGAGAAGAGATCAAAGAGAGAGTTATGGATTCTGGAGAGATCGAGCAGGAGCGGGGAATCACTATTACCGCTAAGAATTGTGCGATCTTTTGGAACGATACTAAGATCAATCTTTTAGATACTCCTGGCCACTCCGATTTTGGAGGAGAGGTCGAGCGGTCGTTAATGATGGTTGATGGGGTATTGCTGCTTGTTGATGCTTCCGAAGGGCCACTTCCTCAGACGAGGTTTGTGCTCTCAAAAGCTTTAGAACGAGGGATAAAAATAGCCGTCGTTATCAATAAGGTTGATCGTCCTGATGCTAGAATTTTAGAGGTTGAGACTGAGATCGAGGATCTGTTCCTTGATTTAGCGATGATTTTAGATCTTGATGGATTAGATCTAGATATACCTATTATCTATGCTTCGGCAAAAGAGGGTTGGGCCTCTAAAGAGCGTGATGTTAAAAAGAGTAACATGCAAGATCTTTTAGATTTTATGACCAGTGATTTTTTTCCAGAACCAATTACTAGTGAAGGGAGCGGCGTTCAGATTTTAATTACTAATCTCTCTTATAACTCATACCTTGGCCCAATTGTTATTGGAAAAATTCATCGAGGCGTAATCAGAAGACTTGAGACATACACTTGTATGGGACTAAATAGTTATAAAAATTTTAAGCTATCATCTATTCAGGTATACGACAAGCTAGGTTCTGGTGAGGTTGATGATGTTGGAGCTGGTGAGATCGTTATTTTGGCCGGATTAGATTGTGGAGAGATAGGAGATACCATCTGTTCAACAGATCGTTTAGAGCCTCTACCTAGGGTTACTGTTGAGCCACCAACTGTCTCTGTCAACGTCTCTGTTAGCACCTCTCCTCTTTCTGGACAAGAGGGTGAGTATCTTACGAGCCGAAAGTTAGAAGAGTTTTTGTCAGATGTGTGTAGAATTAATGTTGCGCTAAAATACGAAGAGACCGATGATCCAAAAGTTTACAAATTAAAGGGTAGAGGTGAACTTCAGCTTGCAATTGTTTTTGAAGAGCTTAGACGTAAAGGTTTTGAGTTTATGATTTCAAAACCAGAGGTTCTTTTTAAGATTGAAAACGATGTTAAGAGTGAACCGTATGAAAAGGTCGTTATAGATGTGCCAAGCGATTGTACAGGGATTGTGACCACTGTTCTTTCAAAAAGAAAAGGTAAGATGGATTCTATGATGCCAATAGGGGAGGATCGAACTCGTCTTAGTTTCATCATCCCATCTAGAGGGCTTATTGGTTATCGCGGACAGTTTATGACTGATACGAAGGGCGAAGGTCTGATGTCTTCTGAATTTATGGGATATAAAGAGTATGCAGGAGATATGTTGAGCAGAATTAACGGTGCAATCATTGCTGATAGAGCTGGTAAAATGACTGGGTATGCACTTTTTAACCTCTTAAGTAACGGCGAGCAGTTTGTAAATGTTGGAGAGCTCTGTTACGAAGGGATGGTTATTGGTGAGCATAACAGATCAAATGATACTAACGTAAATGCGGTTAGAGAAAAACATTTATCGAGTGTCCGTACTGCTGGTAAAGATGTTAATATAATTCTCCCGCCAATTCGACCTAGAACGCTTGAATGGGCGATTGATTGGATCGATAATGATGAGTGGGTTGAGGTTACTCCTAAGAGTATTAGAATTAGGAAAAAGAATCTTGATAAGAATAAAAGATCGGTAATTAGAAATTAGTTTGTTTTAAACATCAATCTTAAAAATATTTTTGATCCCTTCTTGCCAATGGTAAATAGTAACATCATTGCCCGTAGGTTGATGGGGTAACTTGAGAGTGTAATTTTGAATATATGATTGAAGATATCTTCGCTTATTAATATTTTATGAACAATATCTCGTAATCGTCATGTAATTCCGACATATGGCCAAGATTAATTTCACTCAAGAGCGAAATCTTGATATCTACTGTTCTTCGGCCGAGGTTTTAACTCCTCTTTAAAGCTTAAAGAGTTGGCATTAATATCAAAAGAGATGGCCTCTTTTGATTGATCGTTAACGACAACAATATCTTTATCATCGTCACTGTAGATGATTCGTTCCATTCCTAAGATTTTAGAAGAAGTAATTATCCTAAAAGGCTTAATTTCACCACTTACGTCTAGAGGGAAAATGAGAATTTCTTTTGTACTTTTTGTTGTTTTGTTTAAAATGGCGATCTCTTGGTTATTGGTGGAGACTGCTATAGAAATTATTGTATTTAGCGTGCTCTGTTTTCCAAAGATTGCTTTTGCTAGGTTAATTGGAGACTCTTTCTCAATGGTGTTTTCCAGTGCTTCAATCTTCCAGTAAAGAGTACTGTGCCAAGTTAAAATGCGATACTGATCGATGTTTGTTACTTTGACAATTTTGCTTTGGCCATCTTTGTAACTTTGATAACACTCTTCAATATCAGAAGGGTTTTTCGGCATAGAGCAATCTATCTCGATGCTTTCTTCGTTAGCAACAGTAATCGTTGTAGTAAACAATATACCGATCGCAAGTGAGGTAATGGTTTTAAAATCTTTTTTTACAGCTCTCATTTTCCACTCCTACATTATGGAATTGAACCTTCTAACGTTAATGTGATATCTCCTCCGTCACTGCCAGTTATATGTATTGTTGCATTTTGTGTTGTTGGCCCACCGATGGTTCCTTTAAAGGTGATATCAATATCACATGACGATGAAGGAACAAGCTCATTTCCGTCGCAGTTATCAGTCCCTTGTTGCCAATATACGCCGTTAGCGGGTGTAAATGTTACGGTAATAATTCCTGAGAGCGCGCCACCATCGTTACTAATTGTAAATGTTTCGCTAAGATCAAGTGAAGTTGATCCATAGTCATACGGAGAAGTTGGCGTTGAGGAGAAGGTTGCGGCCAAAGCGCTAAACGTCACAGATCCACCTGTATCAGCTACTGGTGTTAAAATTGATAAGGTCTTTACTTCTGCCGTACTTGATAAGAGCGTACATGTAGAAACGCCTGATCCGTTTGAAGCGCTACACCCTCCATATCCGTTATCAGTACCACTATCTGTGGCGCTAAATGTTGGAGTTGTTCCAGTAATAGGATTTGCGAATTGATCTTTTAATGTAATTGTAATAGTTGATGTCGCATTACCGTCTGATACAATGGGCCCATTTCCTGTGATTGTTGAGTTAGAAGCGTCTGCTGTTGCTGCTGTCGTAGAGATTGCGCTAGAGCAATCATTCGTAATTGAACCGTTGCTTGCTCTTAAATAAAACGTTTCAGCTTTTGTATAATTAACTCCTGTAAAGGTTGCAGTTCCCGTTCCGGCCGTGCTTAGTGGGTTTGTTGAAGCGTTTAGAGTTCCACTGGCACTGCTTGTACAGCTAGCATCTGTATAAGCGGCAAGCGTAACATTAGTTG
>DYOQ01000029.1:27557-35873 GCA_020720455.1 Bdellovibrio sp. | reverse complement strand
GCAAGGAATTATTAGGCCGTCATATTGGAGCACTCAACAATGAGCGTTGAAGATCAACTACGTAAATTAAACTTGCCACCAAATTTTTGCTTAATTCCATTTACTACACTAATTTTAGAGCCAGATGGAAAAGTTGGATCATGTCGACACAAGGGGTGTGATTTCCCAGTAGGCAATCTTAATGATAATACAATATCTGAAATTTGGAACTCTGACCTTATTCAGACTTGGCGGCGAGAATTTTTAACTGGTAATGTTAAAATATGTGAAAAAGAAATTAAATACAGAAAATGTCACCTATGCCCAGAAAACAATAAATTATTAGACAGTGTTGATTTCTCCGTCGTACAAAAAAACCCGATTCTGCGACTAGGTGCCAATTTCAACGGCCAATGTAACTTGAACTGTATTATGTGTATTGTAAATAAAAAACCAAACAATAGATATCAATCAGCACAATTCTGGTATCAATTAAAAAACGATATCGTTCCTTACCTCGAAGAAATTGATATGTTATCTGGTGAACCGTTTATTCAACATGACACATACCGACTAATAGAGATGGTGTCGGCCGAAAACCCAAAATGTAAGTGGATATTTACCACCAATGGCCATTGGTTTTTAGATCAAGAAAAAATAAATTATTTTGATAAAATAATAATTAAAAATATGATTATCAGTATTGATGGTATTACTGAAACTACTTACGCAAAAATCAGAAGAGGAGGAACCTTAGAAATTGTAAAAAATAATATACAAAATCTTCTAAAATACAACGAATCTAGAAAAATAAGTGGCAAAAACACAATAGACTTTAGATTAAACTTTTTAACACAACAAGATAACTGGAAAGAAGTCGATAGTTTTATTGACTACGCAAATTCTGTCGGAATCAAGCCATTTGTAACGTATCTATATGAACCAACAAATCTATCACTATCTTCACTTCCACAAGAAAAACGGATTGCTATAATTGAATATTATATAAAAAATCTTTCGTGGAGTTATTTAAAATTAATGATGAGAATTTTGGGCCCCTTACTTGACACCATAGAAACAAAAAAAGAGAGCTACCTTAAACAAATTTTTGCAAAAAAACTTACGTTCTCACTAGATCGCAAATAAGGTTGGCTTTTTTATTTGCATCTTCTAATGTCCAAGCAAAGTCAATTTCAAACTTAAGAACTCTTGATACAATATCAAGTGTTTCAAGATAGTTAAATTTTTCGTATGAATGATCGTAATCAAATTTGGACAATAGATACGGATTATTTGCAGTATTAACGTGACTACGCTTACCTAACATATGTGACCATTTCCAGACTATATGGGCGGGCCTCATCGATGGCGGAATTGCTGGGATTCCATTTTCTCTAAGTTTTTTCCCAAGATCATTTGCAGCTATTGGATTATTACACAAAAGATGTACCGATGTGCCACAATCCCCGGCCCTATCATATCCATTAATTATTGTAAAACTACGATCTTTTTGATCGTAAAAAAAAGAGAGAAACTCGTTTTTTAGTTGTCTATAATTATTCAAAATAAGATCGATCTTTTTTAGTTGCTCTCTCGCAATTGCACCAGATATTTCGCTGGCCCTCATTGATTGGCCAAGTGTAGGAAGTATTGCCTTAAAAAAATCTGCATGGTGTGGAGAAAAACTAAATGCAGAATCAGAAACACAACAAAGAGTTTCATAATCTTCTCTTGAATTTGTAACAACAATCCCCCCTTCTCCACAGGTGATAATCTTATCCATGTTGAGCGAGTAACATCCAAAACGGCCCAACGTTCCTAAATGTCTACCAGTATTTGTCCCACCCATTGCTTGGCAAGTATCTTCTATAACTATAAGATTATGTTTTTTAGCAATATCAATAACCGAACAGATGTCACATGACATACCATCCATATGTACAGGTATTATTGCTTTTGTTTTGCTTGTAATTTTATTTCCAATTTCATCAACATTGATTCCAAGTTTTTGATCTATATTAACAACAACTGGAATTGCTCCTACATTAAGAACCGCCGCTGCAGTTGCAACAAAAGTATATGCAGGAATTATTACCTCATCTCCAGCACCAATTTTACTTGCCAACAATGCTGCCACTAAAGCATTCGTTCCACTTGTCACCAATATCGCATAATTAGCACCAAATTTTCTTGCAAAACTTTCTTCAAATTTTCTACATTCTCCTGGTTGATTTTGATATCGAAAGAGTTTTCCTGAACGAATAACTCTACTAACAGCCTCTATCTCTTCGATTCCCAGGTTATGCTTGTCTCTTTCATTGGCCATATTTACTCTCTATTAACTTATCTCACTAAAAAAATTTTTATCAATATAAACTATTTCATCATTCGTTTGTAAAAGATTTCTCACCGCCGGTAAATCTTCTACATTAAATAATTCATGACAATAAAATGTAAGTCTAGAAGAAAGAGATAATTTGTTGCGCACCAAATCCACAAGGGGTAAACTCTTTGTAAACATAAACGCAAAAATAATGTGTTCAGCCTGTTGCAACAATGCAAAATTTTGCTTATTTAATAATTCTTGAAAATAGATAAACGAGATTTTTGATTTCTTCTTTCTAATCCAATATCCAGTAATGGCCGGAACTAGCTCAATCATAATACTATCTACCATATTAGGACTATTTGTAACCATGAGCGTTTGATAATCACTTTTATTGCCTGAAAAATATTTTTTATATTTACCAAAAAACTCCCTACCCAAAATTGTATTAGCATAATCACAGACCTTACCTTGTGCAATATAGAGTATGTCGTTAGACCATTTTTCAATAAGATTTTCTCTCATATTAAGAATACTCTTCATGTCATATCTTTCTGGTATAAGGATTTTGGATGTATCACTATCGCCACACCTAAACTGATCAATGTCTTCAATTAAGTATTTGGCTATAATCTCTGCCCTTGCTTGTATTGACAACGTGTTCTGAATTGATTCTCCGATTAGATAATCCGGGATTCTAAATACATTAGGGCCAACAATATCCATATGCCCACCCCAACCAGAGAGTATGCATGGCATTCCTTCCGCTTGTGCTTGGGATACACTAACACCAAAATCTTCATAGATATACGTCGATAGTGATATAAACACAGGGTTCACAAAATTATACTTGCACCACTCATATTCACCAAGCTGCCCTAAAAATATTGGAGGATTTTTCCATTTATTAACAGCTACAATATTTTCTATTTTTTTCTTAAAATCAATTTGTTGTATTAACCCTTGCTCTCCAGGATACTCATCATCAAAACCTCCACAAAAAACAAGCCTAACATTGGCACCAGACATTTCAAGATTTAAGTAGGTAAACAAAAGAAGTTCAATTTGTTTAACCAGAGAAATTCTTCCAGCATAAACCAGCGTAGTCTCAACGCTCCAACCTAAAAAAGGGGTCGGGTTTAATGAAGCAGGAAACAGTGTATAACGAGGGATGATGCCAATATACTTTTCTGGAATCATTAACAATTTACTTAATACCACCGCCGAGCACTTTGAAATTACCCATAGTCTTGTTGATTTAAATTTCCATGCGTCACTCTCTAGAAATCTTCTGAGAAAACTACCGAATAAAACGATATCTATATTTTCAGTCTCTTCATTATAGGTTAACTGATTATCTGCAACCCAGTAGTCTGTAATTCCAATACCACATAGAAATTTACCAACGCTCTCAGACAATATATTAATACTTCTGTAACATCTCTCTGTTAAAATCTCTTTTCCTATACTCATAGAAAATGATAATATCATAGTTATAAATTATATGTAAAAGTAATGAGTTTTACTAAATATTCACAAAACCAAAAAGTTAATATTGGCCGCTGGGGACAATGGTGATAAACAATCCAAGCAATTTCAAATGTAATGAACCTAAATTTGAGTTAATAAAAAAAGCAATTCTAACAAAAGGCGAATTAGACATTAAGATAATTTCTGATAGCATGTCTCCCGTTATAAAGATTGGAGATATCGCCAAAGTAATCTCGATCAAGAATTATAAACCGGAGCTTAAAACATTTGATATCATCCTGTACTGGAATGGTTCATTACTAATTTGTCATTACGTTTGGAATTTAAATCAAATTATTAATAATAACGACGGCCGTAATATTACTACCAGATCCATAAAAGAGAGTGGTAACAATGGTGTTCCAATTTCTTTTGACCATATTCTTGGAAAAATTATAGATCACCAAATTCCGCTCTGGAGAAAAATTGTTATAATTTTAAAAAATTATATTAATCAAACATTATAAGAGGCTATCTCTTGTGGTAAAAATCAATACCGTCCTCAACGCTACCATCAAAGGCAATAGCTGAATTTTTAATAACGACACATCGGTTACATGCCAATCTAATTTGTTCCGGCGAATGACTAACAAACATTACGGCGCCAGAATCATGAATCATTCTCAAGACTCTTTCTGAAATTTTCTTTTGAAAAAATTCATCTGCTCCATCAAACACCTCATCCAAAATCAACAAGTCGCATTTCTTTGCCGAAATTATCGACAAACTTAATCTTGCCTGCATGCCCTTGCTATAAGTCATAAACGGAGTGTCTACAAACCCTCCCAGCTCTGAGAACTCTAATGCATCTTTGACAATTGATTCTATCTCTTTATTGTTTTCATTAGGAAAAAAAAACTGTGCCAACAAATTGGCATTTTCTCTACCTGTTAGTTCCGGATTAATTCCAACAAGCGCATTGAACACAGACCTAATTTCTCCATACACTTCAATCGTTCCGCTGGCCGGCATTAACATTCCTGCTATACATCTACACAGTGTCGTTTTTCCAGCTCCATTAACCCCAAGAATACCAAGCCTGTCCCCTCGACTCATCTGTAAACTAGCATTATTAATAATATGTAAGCACTCTTTTTTTTTGAATAAAGTTTCAATAGGTGATTTAATTACTTTAACAAAAACATCTCTTAATGAATTTGATTGGCGATAGTAATCAATATCGAATCTTATATGTAAATCCTTTACGACAAGAATTGGATCAAAGGCAATGGTAGAATTCATTTCGTTTTCTGCTCCAATAAAAATATGAAAGGTATATAAAAATAAAAGAAAACAAGCTTCCCTTGGCAAGCCAAAATAAAAACTTATGAAGTTCAAAGTTGTAGAGGCAACACCTAAAAGGTGCAATCATCGAATATAGCGGATTGATCTCAACTGCCCATCGATATTTATCAGGCACAAATTCAACAGGATAAAAAATAGGTGTCAAAAAAAAGAATACGCTAGTAAAAAACTGGACAACAAATTTTGTGTCTCTATAAAAAACGTTAAGGAGAGCAAGAAGCCACGCCATACCACAAACTCCTACTACCATCTGTAAAAATGCAACCGGCAGAAAAAGCATCCCTACAAAATCTTTCATGGAAAAAATTATAAAAGGAACTAATAAAATAAAAAATGCCAATAAAAAATTAAAAAGATTATCAAGCAATTGTGATAAAACAATAACGAGAGGATTAACCTTAAAAGCTTTCAGTAGTTCACCAGAATTTCTAAGTACAGGTGTACACATGTCAAGTGTAGAAACGATAAATATCCAAGGCAAAAGCCCACCAAGTAAAAAAAGCGAATAATTATCTATTTCAAGTTTTAAGAATTTTCTAAAAACAAACGACTGGACAGAATACATTATAATAGGATTCATTACCACCCAAACAAGACCAGCAAATGTCTTGCGATATCTAGCCTTCATATTGGCAAGCGTAAGACTTTTAACTTGTCGCCAAAACATTATCCCTTCCTATCTAATGATAACCAATGAAAAATCTTAGTACATACCATGAGAAAACTCAATACCGTACCCCAATTATCTATGCGCCATTTTTTATGAATTGATATATTGTCTTACTATTAATGTTGCGATCATTACCCAAAAAGACTTTGTATTTTTTCGAATTAAGGTAGAGGCGGCATCCGGCCCTCATTCTTAATAACGCTATTTTCAAAAGACAGATGCAATCCTTAAAGCTAAATTCAATAAAGTACTCAATTATCATTGGTAATCCAATACCTATAAACATGTTTTTACATAATAGAAATAACATTTCAGGAGAAGATATTGGTTTAATAATACAACTACCTCCTGTAGTCCTCTTACCACTAAACAACACCACTTTTGATCCAAATGCACAGATGTCGTTAGGGAAACTATCTATAGGAATTAGTTTTTTCAGGCCATACTCTTTTCGCTCAAAATAATAACATTCTTTCGTCATTTCCTCTGGTATATATTCTTTAGCATTTACACCAACTCTTAATGGGAATGAGTGGACATGCCCATTCCTATCAATTACAGGAGAATCATCCGATATGATTTTCACCCTTGGATAACTTAACATATCCAAAAAAAGTGTACTTTTCCCGCCACCCATATCCATTGAAACCAAGAGAACTGTATCATCTATACAAATTCCCATCGCATGAATTTTATGGAACCCACTTAAATCCATTTTTTTTCCCGTACGAGAGAGAATTAGCAAATAGGTCAACTCATGAAGCCTGCTTTCATTGATCGAGTAGATCGTGCCACTATTGTTTTTAAAATCATAAACAGAAAGGGCCTCACCGTAATAATCGTGATATGAGATATCTCCGTTTTTATAAGATATACAACTCTTGCTTGTTCTAATTTTAATATTTTTATTAAAATCAACATTTGGAATTGGACCGAGAATGATTTCAAAGCTAAATTCAATTTCACTTATGCTATCTGTGCAAAAAAATGAAAAATCTTTTTTTAATAAATTAATTATTTTTTTAGAATTACTAATACATTTGACAGTTAATCCAAAAATATTGATGCGTACAAAATCATTCAACCTACCTTTTCCCCTTTAGCTTTATCAGACTGAGAATAATTTCAGCGTTATCTGGATCAACAAACAAACCACGATATAAACTCTCTCTCGCCATTTGGTAATCCTCATAAGAAATATAAATCTTAGACAAATATGTATATAAGAAAATTTCTCGTGGGTTTTGTTGAATAGTCTTCTCTAGAAGTTCTTCAGGATCACTAACTATATTGACGTACTTAAAAGTTTGAAAGGCCAAAAAAGAAATAAATAACGATAAAGATATTGTGATAATCCTATTTGATTTTATCATTTTTTCTAGAAGTTGAATTAGACTAAGCATTAAGCCAGTAAGTCCCACCACCATGAAATATGCCCAATGGCCAGCAACATAAGAGTATTTCATGAATGGAATGTAGACAATACCAGAGAATGGTAAAAAACTGAAAAAAAAGAACCAGAATGATTTTTTCACATTATGAGAAAATGTGTAACTACCAATTTTCCTAAAAGAAAACACAAGAAAAACTAGAGAGAATAAAAAAATGTCAACAAGGCCTGTTACGCTTATAAATTTCCACTTGGGATACACGAACACCTGATTTAGGGGCAATAAAAATTTTTCAATATAAAACTGAAAATTCATTGCAAGCAATATGTATTTCTGAGATATCTTATCTGCAATATTTTTAATTATATTTTCTGATGAATTATTTTCAACATTTACTGTTGCACTGTCATGGCCAATACTGTGTTGTTTTTCTATATACGATGTTTCAATCCCATGTAGCGTTTTTATCGAAAAATAGATACTGCTAAGCACATAAGGCAGCACCAACAGTGCGACCAAGGCTTTGTTAAACGATCCTCTTTTTCTAAGAATAAAAACAAAAATAATTATAAGTGGAGTAGCAATATTTTTTGTAGCAATGGAAAAAAAGAAAAACAAAAAAGAGATTATCAATGGTTTTTTTGTTTTGTATTTTGTGAAATCAAGAAGCTGATGCAACGAAATAAAATAAAAAGTAAATGCCAATGTCGTATTTAGCTGTATAGTCCATGACAAGGTTTCTACATGAAGGGGGTGAAACAAAAAAATTAACGCTCCAAAAATCGGATATGGAATATCCTCTCTCCTAAATAGGCGCTCAACAATAATAGCATTAACACCATGAACTAAAAGCGCAACATACTGATACATGAAATATTTGTGGCCAAAAATTTTAAATAATATCCATAAAATTGAGTAACTCAGTGGCCATGCTTTTGTAACACCTGAGGAGTCACTCCAATATAAAAATGGGTTGTTTATTTTTGCAACTGCACCATTTTCTCCAAAAATAAATGCTAGATCATCCCAAAACGGTATAGCTTCAAATGATGGCAAATAAAGAAAAAAAAGTATTATAAAAGATAAAGTGATTAAAAAGTAATATCGCTGTTTTT
>DYOQ01000029.1:19794-27457 GCA_020720455.1 Bdellovibrio sp. | reverse complement strand
AGAAAAAAAAGTATTATAAAAGATAAAGTGATTAAAAAGTAATATCGCTGTTTTTCACTACACATCATTAAGGCCCAATTGCGGTAACGCAGATAACACCACCTATTGGTGTTATTGTTTTTACAAACATCGGAACCGGATTCCAAGCAGGCTGCGAGTTCATCCAAATAGGGCACGGGCGATCAACTGCTTGTTGTCTCTTGCATTTGTAATAATTCCCTTTACCATCAGATGCCGCTGACCATGTTCCAATATCAGCCTTATATTCACTACATATTCTAACCTTGGCCCTATTTATAACTTCTCGCTTAAGTCCTTTGCATGATTGAGTAATTGGATCATATTTAAGTCCGTCATTGAGAGTAACATCGTTTAGTCTAATATCTGGCCCGTCTAGAAGTGAGACAATAGAATAATTGCTTCCTGTATTATTAATAAATGAACTATCTTCACTCAAAGCAATAGATGTGTGATTCTCACAAATATCCCTCATGACTTTATCATAAGCTTCATTACCCTTTGACTGACACTCAGATATACTGGCCCCGCTTAATTTTACCTTTAAAGGAATTTCAAACATAGCATCTACGGCCTCTTTAACGTTTTTAAAATACACTCGTAAACTTGCATCACTCCATGCTGGTGCAGGAGCACAACCATTACATAAAATTGTCATTTTTGTAATTTTTATCCCAAGATATTTCTCTCCTGCCTTGTAAAGATAATCATTAGAAAGAGTATTATCTTCTTTTACCCCCTTAATACCACTAATATCAGTATTAAGAGAGATATTCTTGAAGTTAAGAGTGCACATGCTCTCTCCATCTTTCTTATTAGTGCCGTACATAAGTTTGTATGAAATATCATTAGCAATATTATCCACGATAATACTTTTTCGTTCCCTAATTTGTGTTACAACCACCCCTTTTGACATTTTAACAACAACTGCCGTAAAACTAGCAATAGCTGCCGTCACCATAAGCGCCATAACAATTCCACCACCATGATTTAATGGAAAACACTCTGCTTTTTGAGAAGAGTAATTATTATTATTCATATATCAATCTCCTCGTTAATATGCTGTAGCGGGAGGCGCAATATCACAAATAACATTTCCGTCCTTATCTATCCCCTTAACGAACCGATGACTTGGTGGGCATATTTTCGTTACAGCACTAGATTTAAAGGGATGTCTCGGCAATTTTGTAAACGCTCCCATCTCAAGATCACTCTTAATTTCATTCTCGACAATATCCTTAATTTTACTTCTAACGTCATCATAATCACAATTTTCACCAACCATTTTCCCGTCAAGATCTTCACATATCTGCGCTTTGGCCCGAGCAGTAATGACACTTAACATTTCGTCACATTCCATCACCTGTCCAGCTGAATCAAAAAAAAGATTCACATAAAAAGAACTGTTTTTCTGTGTAATTTTTCCGTCTTTCCCATATTCAAAGTGCATAGTTATTTCTGCGCGACCCCTCTCTGTTGAGTCTGCATATTTCATCGTCGAAACATAACCTCCAACAACAATTGGCGCTGAAGAGGTTATAAGCTTAAGTCCACCAATGTTTCTGATTTGTGTCGTAGTTGATGGATCAGTTTTACCCAGCAACCAATCTTCACTAATCAAAACTGCGCCTGCACCTGTGTATTTAAATATATTTAAAAGCGGAACATCCTTAGTGTTAAACCCTGTGATTTCTGTTTTTAATAAACCAATACCTGCTGGGCCAAATGTTTTTTTACAATTGTCGCTGCTTTTCAAAAGAGAAGACAACTGAAAAGTAGCATAGTCAACAGCATCTACTGCGTTACTTACAAGTATGTTTTTTGAAATTAATGAGAGCACTGAAACAACGCTATACACAGCAATAGACAAAACGCCTAACGCCATTATTAGCTCTAACAGAGTAAACGCCTTAGCATTTAAAATTTTCCTAAGCGATTTCGTTTCCATTATATTATTAACCTCCCCACCCATCCTCTCACTTTTCTATGGCGCTTCACAAAATGGATAGCCAGTATCATCATATCCTCTTAAAAGCTGGTGATCAGGACACTGAAACTCTTTAGGTAAAAAGTCACAGTAAGCAGCCGGACCTGCTCCTGTAAACACACCGCCAAGCTGATCACACAACGGAGGCTGAATTGCTGATGGTATAAAAAATGGTCTAATTAAATTTTCTATAAAACCAGTGCACCGATGGTTTTCGTAACTTGAAACGCCAATAAATGATGCATATGACGTTGGCGGATTTTGCTGTACACACACGTCAAATTCTATTGTCTCAGCCCCTTTTTCCTCATCGTTTAAAAAACAATCAACAATTTCATCTGAACTATTTAAAACAACATATAATGGTATAAATTTTGAGTACGTTATATTTTCATATTTCTTAAACAATGGTTTATAATCAACCTGGAGAAATAAGGAACCTTCATTACCGCCTTCATCTGTTCCATTTACAATGTCTTTTTCATCATTTTTGGTAAAATTTACTAATTTCATATTATCAATGTATGAAGAATGACCTTCTTTTTTTAATTGAACCCTCTCAGCTGCGTTTGATGTCTTAGCAAAGACTGTAGTTGCCTTCTCAAGTTTAATTATGCCTGTAGCATCTGTTGCTAAGTTGAGAAAATTTTCTTTACAATAAGCAGGGTCCTTTAAAATTTTGGATATCATCCCCTTGTTCTCAATAATATCTTTATGTATTGCAAGTCTAACCTGACCACCGTTGCTCAAATTCAAAATTTGAGATGACATCAGAGCTGCCAAGGCAACAAGACTAGCGGCAATTCCAACCTCTAATATAGTAAACCCAGTATTTTTAATAAACAATATAGGTTTATCCAAGGGTAATCTCCTTTAAGATACAACATTTTAGATTATACTTCATTTTTTAAAAAAATGGCCGTAAAATTCCTGATAAATTTAAGGAACTCTTTTTATCAACAATGCAATCTCCATGTCGTTGTGGCATTTTTTTTAACATGTTGATATAAATAGGACAATTTTTATTAGACTTGGCAAAATGTGTGAAAAAAAAATCTTACTTTTCTTTTATAAAAATAGCAGTGCAAACTTTTATTCTCTATTTCATAATTTTGTACGCTATTTTTACATTGGACCATTTTGCTTTCTTCTCAAAACCCTATTAATCGCAGCCAATAATGACATTTGTCATGTTTTTCCGCGACATTCAAGCAAAGAAGGAATGGCCAATTTCAACGCATTTATGAGTGATCTTGATTTAACAATTGTTCTAAAGAATCAATACTCTCAAGAAAAACTTAGGGCCGTTCTAAAAATATACTCCGAACTGAGAAAAATATTAAAATTTTTAGATGTTCCCGAGATATATACATTGCACGAGTTTCAAATTCAGAGTCGTATTTATAAAGATGATAACGAACAGATCTGCTCATACATAAAAATGCTGAGAAAAATTAAATGGGAACATGAAAAATTCAATAGTAGTTATCACATATATGATAAAGAAAAGGCAAAGAGATCCCTCCTGAAATGTTATCAACGAATAGGAATATCTCAAGAATTCATATGGGAAAAAGGAATAGATATATCGCATAGTTTTTTAGATAGAATGAATTTACCAGATGCCAACTTCAAACTTCCCCCAAAGCTTTTTTCAAATTATCTGAATATGCCATTTTACGATAGCACAGCAAAATTTGTTACAGGAAAGAAGCAAAGTATAATTATTCTATTAGCACTATTGCCAGAAATTGGTTTTGACCTCGGTACTAATGGTGATTTCAATAAACATATAAAAGATTATAGACGAAACCCCATGATTCAAGAAAAATACTGCAAAAATCTTATTATTGAGCTTTGTCAGTGCTTATCTGTATTACGTTTGGATAATTTTTTTGACAACGCCATAATCAATAAAAATATTCTTTTAGACTTTATTAATGAAATTCGAGCAGGCATTCTGACTAAAGAAATTGAAGAATTTTTGGATAATGTTTTAATCTATATTAAGCGAGTTTGAGATTATCAAGCAGATCTCCAATATCGTATGCAATCACTATACTCTTTGTATGTTTTGGCCCGAAGCAGTCCCGTTATAAAATATTCACTCTCTATGTTTCTAAAAAGGTATCTCGTTAATTGCTTCGCCCTTATTAAAAGCTTGTTTGAATCAATTTCATACATTTCTAATTCACAAAAAAAACTAATAATTTGTTTCTTTTTAAGCTCTAACCTAATCTCCTCTCGATCACCTTCCCTACATAAATTTATTTCACCGGCCAACCACGGATTTGCAAGGGCCCCTCGTCCAATCATAACAGAGTGACAGTTCGTCTCTTTCAACATCCTTTTATAATCTGCAACCGTTACTACATCGCCATTTCCTATCACTGGAATCTTAAGTATGCTCGTAGCTAACACAATATGCTCCCACGATGAGCGTCCACCATACATCTGCGCTCTTGTTCTTGGATGAATAGTGATAGCGTCAACTCCTTCACCCTCTAAAATTTTGAGATTCTCTAAAAAATTTTTATCATCATTAACACCGAGTCTAATCTTAGCACTTAGAAATTTTGAAAAATTTCTTTTAGCAATTTGAACAATCAATTTTAAGTCATCTTGTCGATCTAAAAGCGAAGCTCCACCATGATGTGAACAGACTTTATTTGCAGGACAACCAAAGTTAAGATCAAGCCACAAGACTTCTGTATCATCAATTGCCTTAAAACTATCTGGCTTAGCCGCTAACTTGTTAGTTAAAATCTGAAGTGGATTTTTTTTTGCATCAAAATCAACTCCCACAAAATCGATTACATTTTTTTGTTTAAGCGTAGAAACTGAAGGCAATCTTAAGAAATCAGTAAACTGAAAATCCCATTCAGGGCAAACAGTATTTATAACCGCTCGATACAGTGGATCGGTGATCCCATCCATCGGTGCGAAAATTAGCGAACGGTTTTTTAATATCATGGTCTACCTTAACAACAAAAAGAGTTGGTAATCAACGCTATTTCGAGATATACTGTTGAACTATTTATGGAAACCACACTTGCCCTGAGTACCGGCGAAATATTAGGACTCATTGTTTGTATTTTAGCATCATCTTTTTTTTCTGGCGCAGAGGCTGCACTTATCTCTATAAGTCTCGATCGAACAAAACAGTTAATTGCTGAAGGTGGCAGGAAGGCAAAAGCTTTGATGTTTACATCTGAACGGCCAAATGAAATTTTAACAACTATTCTTGTTGGAAACAATATAGCGAACATTTTAGCTGCAAGCTTAACAACTAGCATTACTGCTCGCTATTTTAAAGAAGATGCCGTAACAATTAGTGTCGGTGTTACAACTTTTGTTATTTTAATTTTTGGAGAAATTACTCCGAAAGCATTTGCCAGAACTCATGCTGAATCTCTTGTTTATCCAGCAACCATTGTTCTTAAAATTACATATTACAGTCTTTTGCCTATTGTAAAAATTATGGCATTTATAGTTCATCGTGTGCTTGGTGAAAACGCACAACTAAGAGGCCGGATCATCACAAAACATGATTTTGAGTACATGATCGACAAGGCCGAGAAAGAAAATAGTATGGACTCTAAACAGATTGAACTTCTCAGCTCAATTATGGAATTTCCTACAATTAAGGTTAAAGACATTATGATCAGCAGAAATAAAGTCATCTATCTGCAGGCACACAAATCTTTCAATGAAATAATCTCTCTTATTAGAGTGGATACGCACAGCAGATATCCAGTATGCAATGGAGATCTCGATAACGTCATAGGTTTTTTACACGTTAAAGATCTTGCATTTGTCAGATCAACTGAAAAAGATAATTTTGATATTACAAAATATTTAAAGAAATCATTCTTCGTTTACGAGCACATGAAAATTCAGGCCGTCTTTGATCATATGAACAGAAAAAAAATCCACCTGGCACTTGTTAAAGATGAGAATGGCCTTGTTGTTGGAATCGTTACACTAGAGGATATAGTAGAAGAGATCTTTGGAGAAATTAATGATGAGCACGATCCGATGGAAACATCAGAGTACCGAGCAAAAGGCGACCTAAATAGAGGTTTGGTGGTCGAGGGATCTGTCTCCATTAGAAATTTATATAGTGATTATGATCTCGAAATTCCTCTCAATGATAATTTCTCTACCTTGGCGGGGTTTATTCTTGACATGCTAGGCAATACCTTTCCTGAAGAGGGCCAAATCATCATCTGGGAAGGATATTCATTCACTCTGAGTAGAGTTATTGACCATAAAATTTGCGAAGTGACTATTTGCGACGTCGATGGTGAAAAACATCTCTTTTCAAAAAAAGCCACAAAAAAAGAAGCTAACGAATAGTTCAAAAAAAAACGGTTTACTGACACGCTGGGTATATTTTAATCGCCCCATTAATACTATTATCTTCGCACTTACTTTCGTTAAACCAAAAGACCAATTTTCAAGTGAAAATTGTGTCTAGTGCATAAGGAGAGAGATATGCCAAGTTTCGAAAAACTGTATTCTATGGGGCACGAGCAAGTTACTTTTTTTAGCGATCCATCATGTGGACTAAAAGCGATTGTGTGTATTCACAACACAGTTCTAGGTCCAGCTCTTGGTGGAACTAGGCTTTGGAACTACAAAAATGAAGAGGAAGCGCTAGAAGATGCGCTAAGACTTTCAAGAGGGATGAGCTACAAAGCTGCTATCTCAGGATTAAATCTTGGTGGTGGAAAAGCTGTTATCATCGCTGATCCAAACAATAAATCTGAAGAACTATTTAGATCTTACGGCCGTTTTATTGAGTCACTTAATGGACGATATATTACAGCTGAAGACGTTAATACAACTGTTCAAGATATGGAGTATATGTTCAATGAAACTTCACATGTTGTAGGAGTTAGTAAAAACAATGGTGGTTCAGGTAACCCATCTCCATACACTGCTCTTGGTGTTTTTAGAGGAATTGAAGCTGCTTGTACAAAAGTTTTTGGCAACAGATCTGTCAAGGGAAAGGTTGTTGCAATTCAAGGTGCAGGACAAGTTGGTAGATACCTTGGTAAAGACCTTTACGAGGCCGGCGCAAAAGTTATCTATACTGATATTAACCAAACAAACATTGAGCAATTTAGAGAGTTTGTTCCTAATGCTCAACTTGTAGGGCCAGAAGAGATTTACGATGTTCAATGTGATATCTTCTCTCCGAACGCTCTTGGAGCAACAATCAACGACAACACCATTAACAGACTAAAGTGTAAAATCGTTGCTGGTGGAGCAAATAATCAACTTAAAGAAGATCGTCATGGAAAAATTCTTCAAGAGAAGAAGATCCTTTACGCTCCAGACTATTTGATCAATGCTGGTGGATTAATGAACGTAAGCCTTGAGTACGAAGGATGGTCAGATGAGAAATCAACTCAGATGGTAAATACTATTTATGATAAGACTATGGAAGTTTTCACTCTTGCAGAGAGAGAAAATATTCCTGTAAATAAAGCTGCTGACTTAAAAGCTGAAAAAAGAATTGAGGCCATGAGAAAGATTAAGAGTAACCACCTTGGACATGTAGATCCACGTTACCCTGGCGCAAAAAGAAGATAGTCTAATTCAAGGCCCACGCAAGTGGGCCTTTTAGCTTTAGAAGCTATAAGCTATAAG
>DYOQ01000029.1:1922-19694 GCA_020720455.1 Bdellovibrio sp. | reverse complement strand
TAATTCAAGGCCCACGCAAGTGGGCCTTTTAGCTTTAGAAGCTATAAGCTATAAGTTATCAGCAATCACTCCTAAAACATCAATCCGTGATACCACTCCTAAAAGAAGCTTGTTTGATGAAACAACGGGAAGTCTTTTTATTTTATATTTATATAAAAGTATTAAGACATCTTTTAGTGGAGTCTCCGGTGTAACCGTAATTACTTTATTACTATACTTGATTACTGTCTTAAGAGATTTAGATCCTGCTTGAACCAAAAGATCGAATTCACTAATTACCCCTTCAACTCGTTTATCATTCGATACAACCGGCAGGCCGCTTACCCGATGCTTTCTCATTAGATTAATTGCCTCTTCTATTGTGGTCTTTTCTTGAATATATATAGGCTTAGCGTTCATGAAATCTTTGACTATTTTATTTCCAATTGGTGAGTTATTTACTATTTTTTGTAACTCCAATCTTTTCTGATCATCGTCCATATTTCCTCCACATGTAATCAATTATAATTTATAGTGAAAAATTTATCAACAATGGTCTTTTTTAACTTAAGCATGATTTTGAAATTCCGATATGAGGGTTTATGGGAAACAGTAAATTATTTTTGAATAAACTTACGACACAACTTTGGCAATACAGTGGTGATGACGAAGAGATGGTAGAGCGTTTAGCGATGTTAACCATAGTGGTATTAACGGGAACGCTTACTTTTTTTGTGATGAGTTTGTCGCTGTTTTTTATAAAAACTGCACCTCTTATTTTATTATATGTAGATGGTTTTGGGTTTTTTACATGTGCCCTAATGCCACTTTTTTATCGATGGTCTAGACAGTCTTATACTTTTATCACATCAATTGTTCTTGCTGATGCAATTATGATTTTTACAGTCATGTGTTATATGACCGGCGGAATAAACTCTCCAGGAACAATCTGGTTTATTCTAACGCCAGCAATTAGCGGCTTAATGATGGGGAGTAAGGGTGTATTTTCTGGATGTTTAGCAACACTATGTATCGTCACACTCTTATATTTTATTTCAATACACAATGGTGCAACTGGTATACCTACAGAGATGATGGTAGTTAGACTTAGATCGGTAGTGGTTTCAACAATTGTTTTATCTGTAATAATATACATCTCTCAAAATAACATTAAAGAAAAAATTCAAAAATTAAAAATCAGCCGAGACAATGCTGGTAAATTATTAGCAATACTTAGTGACGACATTCAAAATCAAGTCAACATGCTGAAAACAAGTGCAGGCCTACTAGATAACTCAGTTCTAATGTGCAAAGATGATGGTGGATGTAATGAGTGTGCGTTTAATAAGCAGACTACGCGAATCAACAAGGCCATAAATCTAATTGATGACATTATCTCTAAAACAAATATTACACACGTGGGCCGGGACAACTCAAATTCTTCACTTGAACTATCGTCAGTCAAAATTTTAGATGCCGTCAACAACGCAATCTTTATGATGACAGATAACCTCAACTCAAAAAATATTACTCTTACTGTCCAGAATGAACTTCCTGAAAACACCATGGTAAAAGCAGATCAAACTTCACTTACCTCGCAAGTCTTAAGTAACATTTTATCTAACTCTATAAAATTTTCTAACCCTGATGATAACATCATCATAAAGCTGTATTCAGGCAGAAATGAGCATTCTATAGTGATCAACGTAACTGATTTTGGAATTGGAATCCCATCTGAAATATTAAAAAATATTTTTAGCACAACAAAAAGAACGAACAGAATCGGAACCCGTGGTGAAAAAGGAACTGGATTTGGAATGCCTCTTGTTAAAAAATATATTGAATATTATGGTGGAAACATCCAAATTAGCAGCAAGACTGCAGATATGTTTCCAAGTGGCCATGGCACCATCATGGAAATAACCTTAAACAGAATATTGCCAGTTGCAATTGATAACATAAAAAAAGTGGCGTAATTATGTATGAACCTCAAAATAATATTTGGAAATACAAGGTTCAAAGCTCAACAATATATCTATCTTTGATCTCATATCTCCTTATTGTACCGATTGATTATTTTACAAGCGTAACCTCCAGAAACATGTACATCGCTACCAATAGTTTAGGAGTGGTAGGATCACTTGTTGCGCTGATTTTCTTTTATAAACTAAAAAGCCCACGAGCAGCAGTAATGATCACTATAGCAACGGCTGCGCTCACTCTCTGTATAATAATTACTCAGACAGGTGGGATCATGTCTCAGGCAACCATCTGGCTTGTTATGTTTCCGGTGGGTTTAGGTTTTTTAGAAGGTAGAAAAGCTGCTCTTGGTGGATGTGCTCTATCTTTATCAATCACAGCATTGTTTATAGTTGCTCATTTTTTACACATCGGTGCGCCAGTAAACGTACCCGTAAATGATTTAGTTTTTAGAGTACGGGGAATTATAGGAACAAATTTTTTAATGACGGCCATTATTTTTCTATCTCAAAAAAAATTAGACAGTAAGTACGATGCACTTCTTGAGTCAAATGAGAAAGTACAAGAGTTGCTACAAATTATTGGACATGATATTAGAAACCCCATAATGTTAATAACTAGCAGTATCAAGCAGATCTTGAAAAATATAGATACCTGCACTGGTGCACTCAAAAAACTTTACCAAGTAAAAAAATCACCCATAGGCACGATATGCGAAACGGCAAACGCAATTTTAAGCATCATTGAACAAGTAAGGGAGCTACAGGCAATTGACCGAGGTAAGATCGAAATTGAAATCCAAGAGGTAAATATAAAAGATGTCATTGACGATATTAAAAACAACTTTCAAAAAGAGCTCACAACAAAAAATATCAGCTTAATTTTCACCACAGAACAAACTGATCTACCCATTGTTTTTGCAGATAAAAAAATACTTTCTCAAGCTATCTTATCTTCAATAATCTCCAACGCTATTAAGTTCTCATACCCAAAATCTACAATAGAAATCTCTCTGCAAAAAAACAAGGCGAAGCAGACCGTAATAAAAATAAAAGATCAAGGTATTGGCATCCCAACAGAGCTATTGACAAATCTCTTTGCTGCTACCAAGAAAAACGGACGCGTCGGAACAGCGGGTGAAAAAGGTGCGGGTTTTAGCATTCCTATTGCTAAAAAATATATCGATCTTTGTCATGGCGAAATTACTATCGAAACAAGAAATATAAACGAGTATCCGCACAATCACGGAACAACTGTTACATTAATTTTAAACTCAAAAAAATCAAGCAACCAGCAGAACAAAAAAAATCTTGTTGAATTCAAAAAAGCCGCATAGATAATTACTGTTTTTTTTCAGTAAATTTTTCAAGATCATTCTGTGTAAAACAATATGAAATTAAGGAACCATATTTTTTTTCTAAAACTTCAATAGGAGCTCCCATCGTAAGATCATTCAGCGCCAACTGGCATAGTTCTGCTGTATAAACAATCTCTCTGCTTACGCACAAGCGATCAAATTTATTTGCCGCCATAGGAATTGCTTTGAACTTCTTCATGGACAGTATTTCACAATCTTCCTGAGAGACCTCCTCCGTACAACTATTTAAAAACAAGAAAAGCAAAAAAGTAATAGATCTATTAATAACGACCTCACATATTTTCAGACCAACTTAATCAACTATAGTCTGGTATCTATTGCCACCTATATTTGATGTGGCAATTAATAGTAAAATAATAACATGAAAACTTGCAAAATGGTTGCTGCAATATTTATTCTTTTACTAGCTACAACCCCAGGAGGTATTAAGGCTTCCATCGGATTTAATGATGCTATCTTTCCAGAGATCATAACAGCAGGAGAGGCGTTGGCCCAAGGAAGCGCATATAGTGCTCATGCTGATGACTCAGGCAGCATTTATTATAACCCCTCTGGCCTCGGCTCTGTTCGCAACACACATTTGCATCTAAATAATATTCAACTTGAAAGCAATAAGGGTTGGGCAAATACCTATTTGCACGGTGACATGGTTTCAATCCTATCAAATATTACAAAAAGTTTGAGTCTAGATAAGATGAGAGAGGAGTTGCTTGCTAAACGCGGTTCTATCTCACATTTCAAAGCTCAAGCGATGCCAAATTTTACAACAAGGTTTTTTAGCTTAGGTGTTATGGCATCAAAACAAATTCGCGCCACAATAGGTACTGCCGATACTGCAAAGTTTGAGTACGCTGAGCGCACAGATTATGGCCCATACGCTGCACTTGCTTTAGCAACGATTGGTGGAGTAATCAAAGTTGGGGCCGCAGTTACAATGCTAACAAGATCTGAGGCCATCGGAGAGAGTGATCGAGATACAACAATAGATCTTCAAGCTGGTGACATCAAAAAAGGATCAGTCCTACTTGTAACAGCAGGAAGTAAACTAACTCTGCCAATAACAGCTCTCCCTACATTCTCACTAACTATGCACAATGCTGGTAATAAAGGGTTTAGTGCTACATCTGGAAGTGGAGGTGCCCCTGATAAAATAAAACAAAGTATGGATGCTGGTTTTTCTTTATCTCCAAAACTTGGAAACCGTGTAAGTATTCATTTAGAATATGACTATAAAGATTTAAACAACAAATTTACTGATGTCTCTTCTGTGCGTAAATCGCTATTTGGTATAGAGTTAGATATCGCAAAAGCAATGTTTTTCAGATTTGGCTACGGCGACGGTTACGGCTGCTTTGGCATTGGCCTTAAACACCAAAAACTTGAATTAGATTTTTCAACTTATGCAATTGACACCACAACAACAGAGTATCGTGGCGAAGAAGATCGCCGATTCGTATTTAGTATCTCAGCAGGGTTATAAGTACAGTTATAAGGTTACAACTATTTTCGCTTTACCTATGATAATTAATAAGGTTATAAACCTAAGCTATGACATACACATATAAGAATCCATATTTAGACCATCTAATTTATATCCAAAAACCTGCACGCTACACAGGGCATGAACACTATAGCATCAACAAAGAGTGGACGGCCAAGATCGCAAAAGTTGCTCTTTGCTTTCCAGATACATATGAAATTGGAATGAGCCACCTAGGCTATAAAATTTTATATAACGAGCTCAACAAAAACGAAAATATTCTTGCCGAACGCTCTTTTGCTCCATGGGTCGACATGGAAGAAGTACTTCGCAACTACAAACTTCCACTTGTAACGTTGGAGAACTTTAGGCCTCTAAGTGATTTTGATATTGTAGGTTTTTCTTTGCAACATGAAATGAGTTACACAAATCTCATTAACATGCTTGATCTTGGAAACGTTCCGATATACCAAAAAACTCGCTCGAACACTGATCCATTTGTTATTTGTGGAGGCCCATGTGCAACGCACCCAGAGCCTCTTGCTGATTTCACTGACCTATTTGTCATCGGAGATGGTGAGGCAATCTTTGAAAAAATTATTCTCTTAATAAAAAAATTAAAAGATCAAAACATCAATCGTAAACATATTTTAGAAGAGATGTCTAAACTCACTGGAGTATATGTACCCTCTCTTTACGATGTAGAGATTGATCCTGTTTCTCAACTTCAGTTTGTTAAAACAGACAAACCGATTAAAATGTTTACCGTTGATTCACTGGCCAATTATCCGTTCCCAACAAAATCTCCAATTCCACATCTCACTGCTGTTTTTGATAACTTCTCATTCGAAATAGCTAGAGGGTGCAATGAAGGGTGCAGATTTTGTCAGGCAGGAATGATTTATCGTCCAAATAGAGAGCGAACACCTGTTGAAATAATTAATGGCCTAATAGATGGCATCAATAGTTGTGGCTTTGACACTGCATCCCTTACGTGTTTATCAACTGCCGACTACTCGTCAATCACTCCACTACTCTTATTATTGCTAGATCTTTTTGAAAAAAGAAATATCACGCTTGGACTAAGCTCTCTTCGCGCTTACGGACTTAATCCTGAAATACTTGATAAAATTTCACAACGAAAAAACATCTCTCTTACTTTTGCACCAGAAGCAGGAAGCGAACGGCTTAGAAATATCATCAATAAAAATATCACTGAACAAGATATTACAACTACCACGAGGGAAGTGTTTTCGCGTGGCTGGCAAAAAATGAAACTCTACTTCATGATCGGTCTACCACAAGAGACTAATAACGACGTAAGGGAGATTATTGAACTGAGCAATAGACTTAAACATATTGCCAACTCTAAATCAAAACGAGCCTCTCAAATAACTGTCTCCGTCTCTTCTTTTGTTCCTCGCCCCCATACACCGTTCCAATGGTGTGCAATGGACGCACTAGAAACAATTGAAGAAAAACAAGAGATCCTCTTTCAACTTGCTAGAGAAAAAAAAGTCACATTAAAAAAACATACATCCAACATAAGCGTTCTCGAATGCCTAATAGCAAGGGGGGATCGTAGAATTGGCCAAGTGATCTTTGATGTTTGGAAAAGTGGTGGCCGTTTCGACAATTGGCAAGAGGTCTTTAAAATAGACCTATGGAACAAAGCAATTGTCACAACTGGTATCGACACATCAATTTATTTAAACTCAATTTCACTAGAAAATAGTAGGCTCCCTTGGGATCACATAAATGTCGGAGTTTCAAAACAGTTCCTCATTGATGAACATGAAAAATCAATTATGGCCGAACCGACACCACCATGTAGTAAACCAAACAACCAAATTCAACACCCAGCAACTCTTAATGATTTCAAAAAAACATTTGAAGAAGAAAAAAAGAAATTACTGTGCCACAACTGTGGAGTAAAATGCAATCTCCCTCAAACAATAACAAAACGCAAAGAAGGGTTCGAATCAATTGAGCAGATGAAATCTGATGATTTAGTAAAAAAGTTTCTTGATACAAATCTAAATGAGAAAATTGCTAGATACAGAGTGAAGTTTTCCAAAACTCTTCCTATTTCATATATCTCGCACCTAGATTTACAAAAAGTCATCGCGAGAATATTTAGACGTTCAAACATTGAAGTTGCCTACTCTAAAGGGTTCCACCCACGCCCACTCATCTCTTTTGGGCCGGCCCTTGCTCTTGGCATTGACTCTCTTGAAGAGTATTTAGATTTTCATCTAACATACACCGAGGAAAACCCGACTAGATTACTCGATCAACTGCAATCGAATTCAGAAGAAGGCATAACATTCTTAGATATAAACAAAATATCAAATAGCACCCGTTCAATTCAAGAGATAACAACCGAACAAGTTTATTTTTTTCCGCTAAAAGAATCTGGTAATAACAGTGAAGAACTCCTTGCAAACTTCAATGCAACAACAAACATAACAATTACTGCAATTAACCATAAAAAAGGTGGGACAATCACAAAAGAGTTAAAAAAATTCATTGCAAGCGCATCAATCTTTTCAATTCCAGAACAACTATCGCGACAACTAAACTGCAGTTTAACTGGTATAAAAATAGTCACTATCCCAATCGACAGTAAGCAAATAAAACCATCTGAACTTTTTCAAATACTAAATGACGCTGGAATCATAACGACACTCCCAATTAAAATATCCTCTTCAATTGGCCAAAGTTTATGAAATGCCAACGATTTTTTGGTGCTAATGGGATGTTGCTTTAATTTTCTTATATCACCGTTAATTATTATCTACACTTATTGTTTTTCTCACTAAATTACGTATAATAAAAAGATAACCTAAAAATGGGGTTGCATGACCTTAGATCAGACTGTTTTAATTGTTGATGATGAAGAAGATGTACTAGAAACGCTAAAACAATCTCTCTCAAAAATCCGCTGTAACGTGATTACTACAGATAATGTAGAATCCGCGTGTGACACAATTCTTGACACGTTTATTGATATCGTTGTGACAGATGTTAGAATGCCAGGCGGAACAGGCATTGATTTACTGAAAAGGATTCAAGAGCTACCGCCAAACGATCGACCTGTTATTATTGTTATCTCTGGTAACGACGATTTTACAGAGGACGATAAAGAAGAGTATGCCGTCACCGCATTCTTGCAAAAACCATTCAGTCTAGATCGTTTTGCGAAATTAATTAAAAGCGAACTTAATAAATTATAAAAATCTAAGTATAAAAATCTAAGCGATTAATTCATTACATATATCGATCGTTCCACAAGTTTTCCAGAAACGTTACCCAATAAATATATTCAACACCGTTATCAAAATGCTTTTCCTGTTGGTCTTGCGATACTAATAAAAGTTTTTTCCATTTTCTCTCTTCACTAATGGCACGCAAACCCTTGCTATCATCACTAACCACTTTCTTACTTGATTTAACTTCAATTCCAATCTCATCATTAAGAATAAAATCAACTTCGAAATGGCTTGTCGATCGCCAATATTTAAGAGGGATTCTAATTTTTTTATAAGTTAAATATGCCTTTAACTCCATTGCGATAAAATGTTCAAATGCCTTTCCATACGTATCAGTATTTCTGCTTAACGATTCAATTCCAAGTAAAGCATGAACTGGGCCAGTATCTACAAAGTAAAACTTTGGTGCTTGTATGGCCTTTCGTTTCGTCGACTCATTCCAAGTAGTAACCATAAATCCAAGCAATGTATCCTGAAGAATTTGATAATAATCTCTCACTGTATTTGGAGATAGCTGTGCATCGTTAGCAACTTTTGTAAAATTGACAACCTCAGTATTTGATAAAGCTGCCGATTCAAGAAATCTAGAGTAATTAGAAAGATTTCTTACAAACGATTCCGCTTGAATCTCCTCTCTCAAATATGTGTCTACATAAGCATAAAGATAATCAAACCCCTTTTTTTCAATATAAACGTTAGGAAGCCCCCCCATTAACAAAAATCTGTCTAAGTCAAAAACATCGTCTCCACTTGATCTAATTTCAAACCATGTAAGTGGAAGCATTTCCGATTTATACGCTCTACCTGCTAACAAATTAACACCTGCTCGCTTCAAACTTCGAGCGCTACTCCCTGTCAAAAAAAAATTGATTTTTTTACTCTCAATAAGTCGATGAACTTCATTTAATAACTCTGGAATTCTTTGGATCTCATCAATTATTACCATCTTATTTTTCAATAAATTTTCTAACTCATGTGGTGAATTTTTCAGTAGAAGGTAATTTTTTGAATGCAAAAGATCGATGTAATCTACATCTTTTCTATCTTTAATCGCTTCTCTAAGCCAATAACTTTTCCCCACTCCCCTGGCACCAAAAAAAAAATAGGAATTAGTCGATAGCAATTCTAGTATGTTATGGTATCTGTTCATGTTTTCATGCACCTGTTTCGTGAATTATCATCATAATACACGAAAATGGTGCCATTTACAATCAGGCAGATTAAGTGTGTAAAGAATGAATGACCAGCACTACAAACAATTAATCTTTACGTACTCGTAGGCCTTGTCAATTACTTCCATATTTTTAGCAAGAAGGTCTTTCTTTTTAAATCCAACCTCAAGCATTTTCTTGAGCTGATCTAATTTCATAACACCAGTAAATGCTAAATATGCAGTGACGGCCACCATATTCGAAGCAGCACGAAGACCTAAAGATTCTGCAATATCTGTCATTGGCACATAAACTGCCTTAACATCTGTTCGTTCAATTTTCTTTGTAACAATAGATGAGTTAACTACAACTAAACCACCCTTCTCAACAATCGGTAAAAACTCATCGAGACTTGGTGAATTCATTGCGATCAACACATTTGGTAATTCAACAAGCGGAGTGCCTACTGGTTTATTTGAGATAACAACGTGACAATTCGCAGTTCCACCTCTCATCTCAGGTCCATAAGAAGGAAGCCACGTCACATTTAGACCTGTCTCCATCCCAAGTTGAGCAAGCGTTACACCGGCCATTAAAACACCTTGGCCCCCAAACCCTGCTACACGCACTCTTTGATCTTTAAAATTTTTAATGAACCCTTCATCTTTTTTAAATAGAACAGTCTCATCATTAACACCAAGGATATTAATAATATCTTCATCTTTTGGAAGAGCTGAAGCCAATCTTTTTGGTGAACGTGTTTCAGTATCATCTTTAAAAACTTTTAGAGGAAAATAAGTTTCCATCTGTGACTGCAATCTATCAATCGCATCTGAAGGCGACAACTTCCATCCAATTGGACATGTTGAAAGTACTTCAACAAAGCTAAACCCTTTTTTATCTTTTTGGGACTGAAGAGCTTTGTTAATCGCTCTCTTGGTCTTCATAATATTTTTAGCATCACTAACAGCAACTCTTTCTACATAAACTGGAGCATCTAGTGTTGAAATTAACTCACTCATTTTTAACGGCGCACCAGTTTCTGAAATATCCCTACCATATGGAGTTGTAGAGGTAACCTGCTTATCTAGAGTTGTTGGGGCCATCTGGCCACCGGTCATTCCATAAATTCCATTGTTAACAAAAATAACGGTCATGTTCTCACCACGATTAGCAGCATGCATGATTTCGGCCATACCAATTGCACCCAAGTCACCGTCACCTTGGTAACTAATTACCATTGATTCTGGATTACTTCTTGCTGTACCGGTCGCAACTGCAGGAGCTCTACCGTGTGCTGCTTGGATATTTCCACAATCAAAATAATAATAACCAAAAACAGAACAACCAACAGGAGAGACAAATACCGTCTTATCGACTACATCAAGTGTCTCTAGTGCTTCAGCTATTAGTTTATGAATCCTACCGTGTCCACACCCAGGACAGTAGTGAGTTACTTTTGGATAGCTTCCTGGCTTTCTTACAAAATTATCAGCAAAGCCTTTTGGTTTCCCTACTATTTTTCCCATAATTCCCGCCTTTTTTTATGCCTTTAAATAAAACTCTTCAATTTTGTTTGCTATTTCATCTTGCTCAGGGATCGCACCACCAAGTCTCCCATAAAACTCAACTGGCACTTTACCATTAACTGCAAGTCTCACATCATCAACCATCTGTCCGTTTGACAACTCAATTGAGCAGAACCCTTTCACTCTTTTTGCCAACTCAGCAACTCTCTTTTTTGGATATGGGAAAAGAGTTATTGGACGAAGCATTCCTACCTTAAGTCCTTTTGCTCTTAGAGTGTCAATCGCGCTATAAACAATTCTAGAAGTAATTCCATACGAGACAACAATATATTCAGCATCATCAACAAGGTACTCGGCGTATTTGACTTCATTCTTCTCTATAACTTCATATTTCTCTTGTAAGAGAATATTCATCTTCTCCATCTCAACAGTATTCATCTTAATTGAAGAAATCAGATTGTTACTACTGTTTTTATCGCCATATACGGCCCAGTCTTTTCTCTCACCTTTTTGAATGGTGCTTGGAAAAGTAACCGGCTCCATAACTTGGCCAACATACGCATCAGTTAAAACATATACTGGAGTTCGATATTTATCCGCAAGTTCAAAAGCATCAATAGTTAAATCACACATCTCTTGCGGAGAATTTGGAGCTAACACTGGACATTTATAGTTTCCATGTCCTCCTCCCTTAACAACTTGGTTATAATCACCTTGCTCTGGCCAGATATTTCCAAGTCCTGGCCCGGCCCTTTGAACATCAATGATAACACATGGAAGTTCAGATCCTGCTAAATAAGAAACACCCTCTTGCTTCAAACTTATTCCAGGGCTTGAAGAAGCTGTCAGAACTCTTCTTCCTGCGCTCGAAGCTCCATAGCACATATTGATAGCTGCAACTTCACTCTCTGCTTGAATATAACAAGCATTAACCTTAGGGAATAGTTTCGCCACAAGATGGATAATTTCACTTGAAGGAGTGATCGGATACCCAAAATAGTGGGTACATCCAGCAAGAAGGGCGCCCTTCACAATCGCCTCATTTCCTTTGATAAACTCTCTTTTCATAGCAGACTCCTACTTCTTATAGACGGTGATTGTTCCTGGCTCAGGACAAGCGTAAAAACAGATCGCACACCCAGTGCAATTTTCACCAGTGTATTTAGCAATTGTATATCCTAACTGATTTATCTCATCTGTCATTATCAGACATTTTTTAGGACATTCACGAACACAGAGCTCACACCCTTTGCATTGATCTCTTTCAATCTCAACTCTTGGTAACTTACCCTCGACCATAATCGGCCTCCCATCTAGAATTTTTGAACTTGCAATTTGAACATGAACAATAGAAAAAATATGCGGTTTTGTAAAGGAGAATACTGTCAACGCCCTAGGGATGGTAAGAAACCTTGTTCATTTTAGATCCACAATTTTAGATCCACACATAGTACATTTATTCATCTAAGCTAGGAACATGATTAAAAATTTCTGCTAGAATTTTTCTAGCTTGTCCAGTGCTTAGTAGGGACGTGTTATCAGTTGCTTGACAAATTCAGGTAGGTCTAGCACAAGCCATCATATCAACAGCCCAATGTGAATGATCCACCTTGAAATAGTGTTTTGAAATTGTTTTACTCGCCTTGCTAGCAAACCCTTTAAGAACTTCATAATTTCTAAATGGCCCTGCTTTTGAAAGTATCAACACTCTGAGAAATCGCTCAGAAACCTCTTTCATATTAACAGTTCCTTTTTCCCACCTAGAGACTGTTTCAGGTGACACGCCAGCAGCGTCAGCGAAATCGACACCCGAAAAACCTAGGTAAGTTCGCAAAAAGCGAATTTCTTCCGGCATAAGCTTATTAACTTTCGTTGCAATATTTTCGGCTAATAGCTGATGAAGTTCTTCTATATTAGGAATTGTGATTTCTTCTTCGTTACATTCTTTATTTAAACACTGATAAATAAAAATCCCCTTAAGATATACCTTCGATAATCCGCACTCAGTATAATGTAATAATGAATCAGAAACCTTGTTCATTTTAGATCCACACATAGTACATTTATTCATCTAACACCCCCTAATCTCGCCATGCAGTTATAACAACAACATGATTGGGTTTTTTAAAAGCCAACACTACTGTAATTTTATTTGTTTGAACTCGGTAACGAAAACTTCCATTTATAAAATCAGGAACACTCATAATCTTTCCAGCTTTTAACACGTTTAACACATCTCCAGATTTTAAATCACGCTCACGCATTTGTTCCCGCGCATGCCTAGTGAAAGAAACCAAGCTAGGAACATGATTAAAAATTTCTGCTAGAATTTTTCTAGCCTGCCCAGTGCCTAGTCTTGATGTTACGTCAATTTCTGATGTAAAGTCAATATTCATTATTTACCTTTTGATGCTAAGACAAAGTCATGTAATAAACCTATAAGGATTTATGTGATCTAGCGAAAATTTAGGCAGAACATCTTCCATTTTTTCCGCATCTGCAAATTCATTATTAAATTCCGCTACACGGTGCATGCAGACAACATTGCTTTGAGACATTGAATTTTAAACTTCTAGGGACGTGTTATCAGTTGCTTGACAAATGCAGGTAGGTCTGACACAACCCATTATTCAAAGTCAATACAGAAGGAGTTATTATGTTAGAGTATAGCGATTTAAGTAGATCTATCACTCAAATGGAATATGCCGTTCGCGGCCCTATCGTTCAACGTGCGCAGGAACTAGAAAAAGAGGGCCGTGAAATAATTTATTGTAACATTGGGAACCCTCAGGCGTTAAAGCAAAAACCTATTAGCTATTTCAGGCAAGTACTGGCACTTTGTGAATATCCAGAACTATTGAAAGAAAAAAACATTTTTCCTTCTGATGTAATTGAGGTTGCCAAAAAGATTTTGAAGGAAAGTAAGCATGGCCTAGGTGCCTATAGTGAAAGCGCAGGCTTTGGTTTCGTTCGTGAAGCTGTTGCCAACTTTATATCTAAGCGTGATGAAATTGACTCAAATCCTGATTCAATTTTTTTAACAGATGGAGCTTCAAAATCTGCCCAAAGCGCAATGAGACTTCTTCTGACTGAATCAAACGATGGGATGATGATTCCAATACCTCAGTATCCGCTCTACTCTGCAACAATAACATTTTTTGGTGGCAAACAAGTTGGCTATTATTTAGATGAAGGCAACAACTGGAAATTGAATAAAAAACTACTTGAAGATTCTTTAGCGCAAGCTAAGAGAAGCAACATTAGAGTTAGATCTATTGCAGTTATTAATCCAGGCAATCCTACAGGTTCAGTTCTAGATTACGAAAATATTTCAATGGTGATCGATTTTGCTAAAGAGCATAACCTAACAATTATTGCTGACGAAGTTTACCAAGAGAATATTTATAATCATAACGAAAAATTTATTTCATTTGCCAAAGTACTTGATGATAAAAAAATCAAAGATGTAACGTTATTTAGCTTGAACTCGGCCTCCAAAGGTTTTCTAGGAGAGTGTGGCCACAGAGGTGGTTACGTTGAGTGCAGAAACATCTCTCGAGAGGTATCAGAGCAGCTATTAAAACTCCAATCAGTAAGTCTTTGTTCAAATGTCCCAGGTCAAATTGTCACCTATCTTCTAGTCTCTCCACCACAGAAAGGATCTCCTTCCTACGAACTATATCAAGCTGAAAAGATGGCCATTTTAAATGAGCTTAAGGCCAAAGCAGAAATATTGGCCGCAGGATTAAATAGAATAAAAGGAATCAGCTCTAACCCTGTTGCAGGATCAATGTATGCTTTTCCTGAAATCAAACTACCTAAGGGTAAAAATGATTTTCAGTACTGCATGGATCTTTTAGAAAAAACTGGGATTTGTGTTGTTCCTGGCTCTGGTTTTGGCCAACGGCCAGATACGACACATCTAAGAACAACCATTCTTCCTCCTCGAGATAAAATGGAAGAGTTTCTAAAAAAACTAGAAGAGTTTCACTCTTATTATTGTGCTAGCGGTTCGGAGGTCTGATACATGAAAAAAATAATGATCTTTTGTTATATTTTAGTTATAGCATTTTTACCAATGCTTGTTAGTGCCAACGAAAAGTCACAAATAGATCTCTTCAATATCACTCGCAGTAAAAACCTCAATGAAGTACATTACGCAGTTAATGTTGATGCTAGCTGTAAGCTAGATGGCGAAACTCCAGTTGTTGCCTACTGGCTAGAAGTTGAAAATGGAAACATTAAAACAGAGCTTACAACATTTGATACAATTGCCTACGGAATTATTGATCAGATTAAAACTGATTCGTTCAGTGCAAGTTTTGGACTAAAAGCAATTAAGGAAAAAAAATTTACAGTCGTCTCTACCAACGAGAATGGGAGGTGTAGTGCCGAATCTAAAACTACAATTAATGGTAACTTGGAATCGATTCAAAAAGTTTATGTTAGCTCAAAAGAGGGCGTCTTTATGCCTACCGTAATTTATATAGATCTATTTAGTAAAAAAGCTGATACTGTAGAGCGAATCACTCCAAAATAAACAAAAGAAGGACGAATGAAAATCACTACTTTAATTTTAGCCTTTGCACTTTTCTTTAATATCGGGCACGCAAAAGAAATCCATTCTCCATGGAATGACCTACTTGAAAAAATAGTTGCTCAAGGAACTTTTCAACCAGGGGACAATGAACTTCCTTCAAGTTTTTCTTTTCATAAGATGATAGGACATGCGAATGATTCTCATATAGCAGATTATATTTATGAATGGGGTTATTTTGATTTTGAAACTAATACATTCTATCCTGAGTTTATTTCTATTGTTTCAGAACAATGGACACTTACGTCCAATAATGACTGGGCCATTGACCAATGGGTATATCTACTCAATTTTAGCGGCGAGACACAAGGAATATCTCATACGATGATTGCTAAAAGTCTAAACGGAAACATTTTAGAATATAGAGATTTAGGAGCTGATCCGCAGGATCCGCAAACTCAAGAAAAATTAGAAGAAGTTATGCATATGTGGGAAAAATATAATCTATAATTTTTCACACTCAAAAGAACTTCGTTTCAAATTATCTACGACAACTACTGCTATAACCGCCCTCATATAATTTATGTGAGCAGATTTTGCCGCTCTTAAACTTATTTATAAATCCAGTGCTGGTCACTCGTTTTTCAATAATATCTCCTTGAATTCTAGAATTTTTTTTAATCTCAACAGGATTAAGCGCCAAATATTTTTTATGATTCCACGCTGGAACAGAGTGAAAAACTGCAAGGATTAAAACAACGATAAGCTTAAACCTCCCAACCCAAACAAAGTTTGACCGAACTGACAAAAGCACAACCAACGCCAACATTAAGGCCGACACCTCCATCTCTTGAAAAAAAGATGCGAGCCTCGCGCTCCACTCAACAAATGAAATATAAAAAGCAACCACATATTCAGTAATGGTAATGGGAATCAACATCTCAACCCAAAATAGAAAAAAAATCAGAGGAAACAGTAGAGTAAAAAGTGCCGTAAGCGCAAACCCAAGAAAAGGCCCAACCAAAGAAACTGAGGTTTGTTGAAAAAATGAAATTATGATCTGTCCACCAAGTAATGGCCAAGCTGCCCTCCCAATCTTATCTTCAGAGACTGCCATGATAATTCCTAAAAATAGAAAACTATATGCAAAACTTAGTTGCGAGTGACTGTACGTCCCTACTAAAAAATCAATCCCAAAAGATGCTAGAAAAAGGTAAAAAGGAGAAACATTTTTGAGCCATTTAATTTTTGATGTTATTAAAAAAACAAATCTCATTAGAGAAACTCTCTTCATTGAAAACAACTTTGGAAGAAAAAATGGAGTGAGGCAAGTCAAAACAACAACGCTATTTTTAACATATCTGTTTTTTATTCTAAACATTTTAAGTAAGAAAAAAATAAAAGTTATAACTGCCGTTAGATGGATTCCTGATGGTGTAAACAGATGATAGATGCCTAAAAGCTTATGCGACTTTCTGTTCTCTTTTCCTATCCAACGCGTCTCTCCTGTAACATAAGAGATCGTAAGGCCTGCTAATTTTTTATTGTCATAATTTTTAGTATAAATTTCCTTGGCCTTCATAATAAGTGGCCCCGGCCCGTTGTTTGATTTATTAAAAGTGACTGGTCGACCTGAGTTTATCCACAATAAACAGATGCTAATTAAATATATGATAGTTAATTTCACGAGATATCCACACCTACTGTTATTCAGTGTGGATAATGCAATTAAATATTTTCTCTTATTTTATAAACAGCTTAAACTACGACATAATTTTAAGTCTCGTACATGCCGTAATCATTTAAAATTTTGAAACTTATCAAAGAGATATTCTTCATCAGTTCCAAGAAAAAACATCTTTTTGTTAAATTTTTTCGTTTCTACAATATAACCACCCGCTCCAACAGCGAGGCCAATCTGGTCAACTTCGATGAGATTAACATGGACACCCAATTGACGTTCAACAGCAACACCATACAACGCTGCTAAAGAAACCTTGAGAGATTTTATCGCTGAAAAATGATCTACTGCATATTCCTTCGCCTCACATGTACCAATTGACCCCTCAACGGTTGCTCCGACCCCAACACCTACACCAATTCCAACAAACTTTCTTACCCATCTTCTTCCATTACTACCAATACAATCACCAAGGCCCGCATTAACAGCAACAGCATTGCCAATGGCAAGCCCAACGCCAACTTCAACAATATTACAAGCCACGGTTGGTTTTAAAAAATTTTTTAACATGTCTATCGCAAACGGTGAAAACTCATTTGTATCCAGCCTATCAATGAACCACTCTTGTCTTTCTTGTGATGTCACCGAACTAGAACTCATCTGCGATATAGCTGTATCCAGCCAATCCATGAACCGCTCTTGTCTTTCTTGTGATATCACCGAACTAGAACTCATCTTCGATACAGCTTTTTTTGCACTTTTTCTAATTTCAACAATCTCTATTT
>DYOQ01000029.1:0-1822 GCA_020720455.1 Bdellovibrio sp. | reverse complement strand
CTCATCTTCGATACAGCTTTTTTTGCACTTTTTCTAATTTCAACAATCTCTATTTTATTACCTCTGTTTTTATCGAGATCTGTTAATATTTTTGCTGCCAAACTAATCCCTTTTTCTCCACCTAGATTCTTCTCAATTATTTCTCTAGCGTAAACCATAACGGCAACAACATCTTCCTCATAATTTTCATCCGACGGCACAACGTAATCATTTGCAAAAACAGATTGAAGTAAAAAAAAGACAATAGTTATAAGAATCGTTTTATTCATACACTCTCCAATGTTTTGACAGCTATAAAAAAAATAGACAGTCTCTCTATATAACCAGCCGTTTTATTGAGCTCATTACTCATTCAACCTAATTTAATGCACGGACTGTGCCAAATACTACACAAGGAGAATTTAAATTTATTCAATATTTCCAGTCGAAAAATTTCAACGTATCTCTGTTGTGTTACTGACTAGATTTTGCAAATTCTCTAGCCATTTAAGGGCAGGTACAATTTTGATTCCGTCTTTTGTCTCATATGATCGTTCCATCTCTTTTACTAGCTGAATGCTCATCTTGGGATTTAATCGTCGATGCAAATATAGTAAACTACTAGAAGGTGTTGTGTCGGAGTATTTACACTCAATTATGTAGTATGGCTTAGTATTAAGTGTAACGACAAAATCAACCTCTCTTTTTTCTTTATCTCGAAAATATTTTAATTCAAATTTCTTTCCATTAACATTATGTTGATAATCACAAAACTTTAATAACGAGCATGCAACCATATTTTCAAAGATCTCTCCTTTTTTTCGTTCATCAAAAGTTGCTCCACAATCATAAAAATAAAACTTGGTCTCTTTCTTCAAAGAACGCGACAAGCTTGAGTGATACGGCCTGACAATGAAAATAAGAAATAATTTTTCTAGTAACCCGATCCACTCTTTAACAGTTGGCGATGAGATACTCAAGTCTTCTGCCAACGAATTGAAGCTAAGTTGACCCGGTCCTCTGTCGCGCAGAATGTCCACCAAGCTTTGAAAAGTTGTTATTGCATTTATTCTCGAAAGATCTCTTACATCCTCTCTTATGATTAAATCAAAACGATCGTTTCGCAATCTCTCGGCGTCTCTCGGATTAAAAAAACTTTCAGGCATTCCTCCAGATTTAAAAAGCCGATCAAATCTATCATTAATTGATAATTCCTTTGCTAACGTCTTTGATTCTGCCAAATCGATTGGGTGAAGCTTGTATAAATACTGCCTTCCCGTTAAAGCATCTCCTGCTTTTCTAAATATATCTAGCCTAGCGCTTCCTGTTACAACAAGCTTGGGATTGTTATTATACTGATCAATAACCCCCTTTAAATAGTTCTTCCATTTGTTCATTTTATGAAGCTCATTGAGTATAACAATTTCAGCAGATTTGTCCCATGATATATTTTTAATAACTGATCTATCTTTAGCGATATCCCAGTTAAGGTATACTGAATTATCCGTCATTATAGATTTTGCCAATGTTGATTTACCAACTTGCCTTGGCCCTGTTAATAAAATTGCTTTTTTACTCAAATCTTTTACTATGTCGTCTTTTAGATATCTCATAACGCCACCGGCCTCCCCAAACTATCCTGACTACTTTAAAACAAGATAGTTTAACTAAGATATCATAAAAATTGTGTTCTGACTAAAATAAAGCACACTTTAAAAAAGTCACGACTAAAATAAAGCCTACTTTACTTTAGTCGTGACGGATTTGCGTCAAATCATGTCATGTCTTTTTAGTTTATTCAGTTTCTATTTTTCATGATTTGCAGTGCCTGACTAAGTAGAGA
>DYOQ01000028.1 GCA_020720455.1 Bdellovibrio sp. | reverse complement strand
ACATAATTTGTCCTTGTTGTTCAAATGGCCGAACTGTGATAATTTTACTAGTTCGGCTATTTGAAGTCAATGTGGGACAAATGGCCGAACTGTGATAATTTTACTAGTTCGGCCATTTGTGCGAATTACTTAGAAGCGGCACTACTCAGAAGTTCGTAGGTGTATTTTTTTAGGCTAGCAGTAGAGACAGGCTTATTAATTGACCAATACCCATTCGCAAACCCTTCATCACCAACAAGGCCTGTAATAAAAAGGATTGGTATATTTAGGCCAAGAGATTTAATTTTATCTCGAATGCAAAATCCAGACTCCTTGCCCATTTTTATATCAGAGTAGATTAGATCTGGAGCAATTGTCTCCTGTTGTAATGATTCGATTGCTAAGAAAGTCTTATTGAAAGTTTTGACTTTGCACGGAAAGGTTCGTTCGATCTGAGCAGAAACAATTTCTAAAACATCATCTTCGTCATCAATAAGATAAAAGTAATATTTCAACTCTTCAGATTTGTGGCCTTTACTAAATTTATTTTTTAGAAATTCAAACATGCTAAATTATAAGAAGTTTTTTATTCAAATGGAAGAGTAAAAACACATCTCGCGCCAGTGTTACTAGCAGCAGTCGTCATCTGAGTATTATAGTCCCCCACCCAGCGTCCGCCCTTTCTTGTTGAGAATCCTCCGTTTACTCCGACACTACCTCCACTTCTAACTGGCTTTATACCGGTCATGATTGCAGGCCAGTAGTAATCGTTTAAGAAAATATTCTCGTTCGAGTTAATTAGAGTGCTACCTGTGCACACTGATGCATCGTAGTTTAAAACAACACCTAGGGCAAAGTTAAAACATGGTAGATCTGTGACCAAATTTGGAAAAAGCCCACCCATATTTAACCCAAAAGTTTCAGTATTGGTAATATCTACACTTGAGTTCCATCCAATTGCGTTATTAATCTGATCAGAGTTCCACTCCCAAATGTTTCCAACTAAATCATATATTCCGTATCTTGATACGCAGTTTGAAGCAGATCCTGTTAGGTCCGGTGTATCTTGGTTAATAATACAATCATCAAGGCCTGCTCCGCTTTCAATTGTTTCAATTTGTGCCATTGAAAGAGATGGGCCCCAAGCAGCAGCAGCGACAAATTCAGACCTCCTCATTAGTCGTTTACTTCTAGTTTCAGATTGAAAGATTTGATCTGTTGATGTACAGACGCTGCTTGCTAATAGTTGGTTGATATATGTAGCAGGCGTTGCGCCAGGTACTGATTGAGGATTAGAATAACTATCCAAACTAATTTCATATCTATCGACATAGAGGTACCTATTAAAATTATAGTAGTTGTTAACATTTCCTGGCCCAGTAAATGGACATCCTAGCTGATGATCGCTATCCGTTGCTATTCCCATATTGTGGCATACCTCATAATTAACAGCGTATGGATGAACAAGTGCCGTATGTGGCGGTGGCATCATGATCTTTAATTCACTAGTGTTATTGGTTGTATCAATTGTAATGCCGCCATCGTATGTAGGCTTAACTGAGATGTAGTAAACACTATCTGGAGCGGTGTTTGATAAAGTGTAGTTTAAATCAGCAGGATTATTTCCAACTATTGTCTTTACCAAGTATGGTGCAAGCGAACTAATGTTAGAAGGAAGAACGATACTTTCCCTCATGTAAACGTTATACCCATCAATAGTTATTCCTGCATCTGCTGGTTGCACAGGATCCCATTTTAGACTAATCTCTCCATCACTAGCATCCGTTGCCGCATAGATTTGGTTCCAACCTACGAAAACAGCGAGTGGATCGACACCTTCAGCACTCAGGTCTACTTCTATCGGTAGTACTTCGTTACCGTATCCATCATAGTTGATTTGTAAAGTTGCGTTGTGAACAGTTTTGTTTTCTGGACTGTACGCGATGACCAGTTGACAACTTCCACCACCAGAGAGGTTTCCTCCTACGGGACAGGTTGTTGACAAAATTGAGTATGAAGTGAGAGCACCTTGGCCAATGCTTAAGCTAAAGTTGTTTGCTGAAATTGAACCTGAGTTAAACAGACTTATTGTGAGATATTTTGTTATCATGAGTGGAACTTCTCCAAAGTCGTATGAGTTTGGTTGGCCGAGTCCAGTAAAGGTTACGGAGATGTTGGCAGGGGTGTTAGCTGTGACTTGAACGATAAATTTAAACTGTCTGCTGCTGAGTGAAGTGTTGTAATAAAATTCGACATCAGTGAAGAGAGTCCCTTGTATTGGAGTGTTGTGAAGAATTTCTAAGGTACATGTTCCTCCTGGAATAATTGTTCCTAGGCACCCATTTGTTCCTTCATAAAAATATGATATAAGTGGACTTAGGGTAAATCCCGTTACATTGGCAGAACCGATGTTTTCAATTGTAAATATATAGCTTTTAGGAATAGTGGCCATTGAATTGGCAAGAACTTCTGTTTGATATCTTTCAACACCTTGAACTTTTAATAACCCGGAGATTGCTCCTTCCCCAGTTACTGTAAATGTAGTATTAACGACAGCTGCTCCGTTATGATAATTTAGGGTAAGTGTTTCATTTATAACACCAGGTCCAGATGGGGTGAAGGTTATTTCCATCTCGCAGACGTCCCAATCTGTTAATGAAAATCCCGGATATGGCGTGCACGTTCCACTGTTGGTTATTGAAAAATTTGTTCCTGATATTGATGCTGATATTGCTGTCGCCGATAGTCCTGAATTTCTTATTACCAGAGGAAGTGTGGAGTTTTGTCCTATTGGAGAGTCCTTGAAATCAACTAGAGGTATATCGCTTGTATCATCAGAGTTTCTTAATCTGAGCAAAGCTGGGTTTCGTACGCTAGCATTTAAACTTAGGCTTTTTGTTTTTGCACCGACAAGATCTGTGTAGTTAATAGTTAGGGCCTTGTGGACATCGGTAGCAGTTATGGGGGTGATTCTAATTCCAATTGTGCAGGTAGCGTTACCAGCTAAAGTAATGCCACACGTATTACTTACAACTTCAAATGGTGAAATAGATGCAGTATCAAAAATAATATTTTCGGCATCACCGGCACCATTGTTTTCAAGATTAATGTAAGTGGTTGAACTAGTACTATTAACTAGTATCTGTCCCAAATCTATTCCACTTGGATTAAGGCGAAGATTAGATGTATCGACGAATGTAACACTGAGTGGGGCCATGTAATCAGTATTTGGAACTCCTCCGCCTTTACCATTATCAAAAGATATTTTAAGGTTAGCATTAAATGATCCTGTTACAACTGATGCAGCTTTAATTCGGACGTTGCATGTGCTACCACTTGTTAGGTATGTTTTAGTTGCACCACAACTACCGCCTGATACAATAGAGAACCCGCCAGTACTATTTTCTAGTGTAACTGATATTTGATCTGCTTTAAGTTCGCCTAGATTTTCAAAGGTTAAAACATTGTTTACAGCGACACCAACTGTTGTTGTTCCTATTATGTTTGGATTTACATTAGGGATACTTTTACTAGGGTCAAGTTGAATATCTGCTGACAAGGAGACGGTTGCGGTAATATTAATCACTTTGTTTGCAATGTGTGGATTAACTACATGGTTATCATTGAATGTTGCCGTTAGTGTCTCTGCGTGTGCTCCAAGAATATTGGAGTTAAATTCAAGTTCAATACTGCATGTTGAAAGGGCCATTAAATCATTGCCACATGTCCCATTGATGCCAGGGTATGTTCCACCAGTGAAGCTAACTCCACCTTGGTTATTTGAAATTACCATGCTTAAATCAGTAGCGCTTAATACAGCATCGTTGATTAACTGAACCAACTTTGTTTGAGGAGTATTTTGAGGAACCTTGCCAAACTCAATTGCTAAAATACCATTGACTCTAACATTTCCTCTTTCATCTGCTATATCTAAAATAACTGGTAGAGTAAGATCCATACTGTTCATGCCGTCAAAGTAAGATAGAGTATAGTTATCGACTATTTGTCCTTCACTAAATCCAAATAGTTGAAACTCAATAGTACAAACCTCTCCAGCATTTATTGATGTTAAACAGGTTCCGTTAATACCAGGATAACTCCCACCACTATATGATAGGCCATTAATAAGTGATGGTGGAATTACATTGGAAATGGTTCTCTCTCCTGTATTTGCGAGCGTAATTTGATTAAGCGAAAGTGCACCTAGTGAGACTCGTGGAAATGTAAGCGCTGAGGCCTCATTTGCTTTAACTTCCGCAAGAGTCGAAAATTCTCCAAAAGCGTAGATGAGTTCTCCTGGAAGTGCTGCATCTGCTGTGATCGTGAGTAGCTGTTGCTTGCTTTCAAGTCCATCGTTATAACTAAAAATTAACTCAGAAGTAAAAATTTCTCTTTCACTTGAATTATATTCGAGCACGATAACGCAACTTGATCCCCCCAGAATAACACTGTTACAGTTACCACCAGTTCCAGGGTAGCTTCCTCCTGCAAAAGAGAGTGAGTCATTTACCCCAGACAAATTAATTGATGTTATTCTTCCTGCTCCAATATTTCTCAGTGTAATTTGTTTGCTATAGCTTGTTTCAGGTAAGACGTTTCCAAAATCGGGACTACTTTGCGCTACAATATCAAGTGTTCCAAAATTTCCATCGATGCTCTCAATTATATCTTGCTGCTTACAGCTACTTAAAACAAAGAAGATGGTTGTTAACATAATAAATATGATCGATCCGATTTTATTCACAGATCACTCTTCCTGCTTATAGTTAATCAACAGTGAAAACACACCTAAATCCTACTTTGGTTGGCCATTCACTAACTTGTACTGGAGCATATCCACTAGAGTAGACACCGTTCCTTGTCGTTCCGTTGCCCATTTCCCAGTAGTAAGGTTGGTATCCCATTCCGCCAACAGTGAGTGGGCGTGGATAAACATCTCTTGGGAACTGTACGTATGCTTGGATATGTTCATAATAGTACGGTATAAAATCTGTTTCATAACGTAATGCTCTTGGATAGCCTATAATTCCAGAGCCTGGGTTCCAGTAATCCTCGTAGTTTGAATACATCTGGTTCATCCAGTCTGATTGTCCTCGAAGGGCATTAAAGTTGGTAGTACTCTCGTTATAGCAGTAGTTAGTTGTTGGGTTTGGAGGAGTTCCCCAGTTTGTATCCCACGCTACACCTGTTCCATCTAACCAATCAGGAGTGTGGCAAGCAAATCTAAGCCCAGCTAGAGGGTTGTAAAATAGTCTATGGTCATCTCCAATTAGGTGTCTGCCTGTATAGGTTGTCATGACAGGGGTTCCGGCATTATCATATCTGAAGTTAAGCATATACTGGTTGTAGTAATCATTTTGACTTGGAAACATTGGAGAGAGTGGTGCTAGTACGGTATTTAGCCAGTACGGTTTTATCTCATCAGGTGTTTTTGTTAGATCGAGTTTAAATTCACCACCCACTGAAACAAACCAATCATCAGTGACTTCAATCTCATTACCAACAAAATCTTGAAGGCCAAATTTAGAAAAGCAGAGGTGGCTTGAGTGATGAGTAGCATAATCGCTAGAGTATGAACCAGTTCTAAGCAGATGAAGATCGTAATCTGAATCAGTGGTAGGATTTGAATTTCTACTTGGGTAATTATTTTGTGTTATGTCCGGAGGTAGTCCGCTTATAGATTGCCTTGGAACCATAACGGCAGCGTTTGTATAGTTACTGTTACATCCAAAATTTACTCTGTTTCCTGTGTAGTCGATTCTGTTAGCAACTTGCTTAACATCAATAGGGGCCAGTTGATCATGCCAACCACCTAGAACTATAAACTCCTGTCTAGATCCTAGTCTTCCTGTATATGTATCACTACCAACAGTGATAGACCTATTTGAACAGTACGTTTTTGCATGAGCTGGTTCTCTAGTTCTGGCCGGTGGGAGGTACGCTTCATTAGAGAAAACTAGGTGTGAGATTGGAGAGAGCGTTGCAGCACTCATATCCCTTAATTTTGTCCATGCATTTGTTGGAGTTGAAATAGATGTGTTTATATAGATATCAGCATTATAAGCGCGGCCGGCCCATGTATCGGTATCGTTGTTATTACCTGTTTGATACCAGACAGTATTTTTAGCTGCTACTCCTCGATATGTTGTGTATTCAGAAATACAGTTATATGGCCCATTGCCATCACCTTCGCAAGGGTTTGTTCCGACGAGCCCAATTTTTGTCCCAGCTTCAAACCTGTCGACTAAAAAGCTTTTTCCGATATCGAAGAAGTAATCTCCTACGACACTGTCATAACTGCTGCCAAGCCCATTATATAAGCAACGGTAGTTGTTGGCGATGTCATAGTTTTTATGTGTCGGACTATTAAAAAAAGCCCCTTTAACATTTCTAATTTGATATCCAGTTAACACATTCCAGTCAATGAGGTCGTCGTGTGATGTATCTGGTTCATCAACATCAGGTAGCGCATGTACATAGTGAGGTATCGTTGTATCAAGTCTTGTACATTGATGTTTGTTAAACATGTACTTGTGAACATATGCCATGTTGGCAGGCGGAACTATTACTTCAAGAATTGCGTTGGCATCGTTGATTGCCTTTTCTGCTGGGGCCGACGAAGCAAATTGCAAATCTATTCCGTCTACTCTTAAGTTGATTTTGTAGTAATATCTAGTTGAACCAGTCGTAATATTTTCATCTACGTAGTGGTACAAAAATATTCCGCTCTCTAAAGGAATCGTTGTTAGCTCGGTTGCACCGCTCATGTTTGAATTAAGTGAACGGGTGATAACGTATTCCATCGTTGAGCCTGTTCCGACTAGAGAGTTTGCATAGGTTCCACTTCCGGACATTTTATAATCGAACCAACTTAAAAAAACGTGTCCAGCAGTATCATTCGCCGAGCTGTCTTCTTCCATGTACCACCAAGAGAGCTTCTCTGAGTTATATGTAATAGGGTTTTCTATAGCTGCACCACTTGAAAGATAGTCAAGAGCATCAATTGTTTGTTGACTTAGTTTTTCTTTTATTGTTGAACCACCATTAAGTCCGTTTGTCTTTTTTCCAAGAGACATAATATGTTCCCAGCCATCATGAACGACATCAGGTCGAGTTGTTTTGCAACTTCTTAAAATAGATGGCCTAACATAAAATGGAGTGGCGGCGCCTCCTCCGTCTGGATCGTAATAAGTTTCCATTGCAAAAATATAAGTAACATCTGGGGTAAGTCCAGTAATTCTAAAAGGGTTTACTGAAACATTTCCTGCAAAAACTGGAGGCGTCACTGATGGTGTAGCAAGTGAATCGTAGTTAAACTCTATTCTGGTATATTGGGCCCCAACCCCTTTTCCTTGCACAACTGTAGCAGTATCGGCTTCAGCTACGTCGTAATCTATTAATGTTTCGCCTTCATCAACCTTGTAGTAAAGTCTAAATTGTGAGTAGGTACCTTCTGTTGGAACTGGGAACCTAACTTCAAATGAGTTTGATGTTGAGTTACAGTTTCCTGCAAGTGGCCCTGCGAAATTTGGAGCTTGGTAGTAAAAATCTTTACAGGCAACCACTCTATCCGTTGTATTTGGTTCCCTGCCTATTCCAAATGGGCCATTGAAGTCACTCTCTTTTGGAACGACAATAAAGCAGTACTCATTTGGATGCATTTGATCATCACCGGCGTCTAAGTTTAAAATAGTTGCTGTTTGTCTACTAGGATCAGTTACGTCATCTATTGGATTTATGTACGGGTTTGTTGCGTGTGGAGTATTTGATAAAGTTCTTAAAACATTTCCATCGCTATCTGTTTGATAAATTTTATACTCATCATAAACACCTGCTGTAGCATCAGGTAGTGACCAGTTTAACATCAATCTATCGAGGGCCCCTCCTACTGTTGTAATGCCAGATACCCCATTAAATGGTGCAAGAGGTGGAGTCGTCGTTTTTGTTCGATAGACATTTTGACCAGCAATCTCTGGGGTGCCACCATTACTACAATCATTAACACCAACAGCGTAAAAATAATAGGTCTTATGTTTCTCAAGTGCCGTTAACGTGTAGGATGTAGGGTTGTTACCAACACTAGCAAGATCTAGAATTGCTTTTGGAGTGTCGTTATCGTAATCAAGTGGTAGAGAGTTATCTTTGGCATAATATCGATAAGAGTCACACCCAGTGCATGCTGCATAACGAATGGTTGCACTATTATATCCATCCGCATTTGTAGGTATACCTACCGATGTTATTCCCGCAAAGCTAATTGGTTGTAACTTTGGAACAGTAAAAGATACTATATGAGTATTTGCTTCAACATTCTTTTTTGCGGAAGAGGTAATTAGTGATGTAGCTGCTCTTACTGCAAAATAGTATGTCTCTCCTCCTGTTAATCCATCAACATTATAATAGGTGGTGCTTGCATTTGTTATGGTAGCATTAGGAACGGCAGCATCATCATTTAACCGAGCTAATAGTTCCTCTTCTGTTGCATTATAAAAAACATAGTATGACTCAGGAGAGTATTCTGCTAGTACTGCAAGTGCTGCATCATATGCGGTGTTGTTGGCAGTAAATATTGTTGAGTCGATGTCACCTTGACTGAATTTTGTTAGATTTTCTATTTTTAGAGCGTCGTATCTAGCTATCTCTGTAGACAGTTCAGGAGATTTTTCAGCAACTCTCCATGTAATTCTTGCTCCGTTGTAGATGTCGCACCCAGTTCTCTCTTGCATCGCCAAGACACCATCAAAGGAAGGATAGTAGTCGTTAAAACTACAAACTCTAAAATAATTAACCCCACTTCTTGATTCAGTGTTAGATGATCTTATTGCGGTTACGTTGTAAGTACCACAATCTCCTCGGCCGTTTGAATTAATCGTTACTACATAATTTCCTTCTGCATTGACTGATAAGTTTGAGTCGACAAAGTTTCCTATGGAAACGTCTGAACCATCACGAGTGACCTTATATGTAAAAAGAACAGCAGTACTCCCTTCTGATGCAGCCTCTTGAGAGAGTGATGACCCATCAATCATTGAGGCCGGCGGAAAGTGAATATTAATTTTAGAATCGCTTATCGCTTCAGCGTAAGAAATTCCTTGAAAGGTAAATGTTGGATCAGCGATTAATGAGGAATTGTCTATTGGAACTTCAGACTCATCCTCTTTGATTCCCCCAACACAACCTGCACTAATAAGTGCAAACATGATTATCATCGCTAAAATTGTTTTGGTGATTAAATTTTGCACTGGCCTACCCCCGATTCATTAACTAACGTCCAAGCGCGAGAAACGTTAGTAGTATATCATCGGAATAAATCAACAGATTGTTTATGGTTGGAGACTAACTGTTTGTTTCAATAACTTATGTTTTTTTGATTCTGTAAAATTAGAGAGCTGAGTGATGAAAAAAATGTTGTAGCAAAAACGGTTTCGTCAGATATTAATTCAAATTTTGTTTGTAATTTCGCCCACTATTTTGGGCATTCATCTCTAGGCAGAATTTGCTCTATTTTTTGAAAAGTAATTAATAACAAAAACTTTTTTGAATTAACCCGAAAAAAAATAGAGTAACATGGGTGGAAAATGAATTACAGAACATTTTTTATAATTACTTTATCTTTTTTTGCTTTAGCATCATGCTCTTTATTGGGAGAACGTTCACCTAATGCAGAGTACAGCTTGTATACCTCAGTTCCAGGGGCGAATGTTTACAGATCTGATGGAAAAATCATTGGACAGACCCCGCTTGTTCTTGGGTGGACAGATGTTGAGGATGTAATTGATGGTAGGTTTGTCTCATTTATCGTTGAAAAGAGTGGCTATTTTACTAGAGTAGTTTTTTTTGATGCAACTGATAGTGTTAATCTTAAAATTGATCTTGCCGTAGATAAAGAGTACCTCGCAAAGAGAAAAGAGCTGGTGATGATGGAGATTGAAACGGTTAGAGAGAAAAATGATAATTTACTGGCACAGAAAGTTTTGATGTCAGAGGCAATCGCTAGTTATAAAAAGAATGAAGAGATGTACTTGAAAAATATGGAAGTGTTGACGGGTAGACTGAAAGAGAGTGATTTACAACTGGCCCAGATGAAAGATGAGTCGTTTAATAGATCGATCGCTTCGGCAAAGGTTAATGTGGACGTTGCGACTAAGTCAGTGCAACCAGAAGTTCTTGCAGAGATCGTTCCTGTCACTCCAAATAAAAAAGAGGTTGAGGTTGATACACCCAGACCACAAGACAAGAAGGTCGTAAAGGAGTCTAGTAAAAGTACTGTAACAAAAGTTGTCTATTATCCGACTCCGCAGACTAACGCTCTTATAAGAGAGCTTTTGACTGTGCAGTTTTTAATAATTAACAATGATTATAAGTCGGCCCGTGACCTGATTTTGCGAATGGAGCAAAAAAATCCAAAGGTGGCAGCGCTGTATACTCTGTTAGCATATATCGAAACAAAAGAGGGACGAATTCCTAAGGCGCAAGGGTATTTAAAAAAATCATTAATGATAGATGGAAAGGATGATATGGCAAAAAGATTGCTTGAGGTTATTTCGAGTGCACCGAGTGTAAAGAGGGGATAATAGGTGTTTAGATTTAATATAATTTTATTTTTAATTTTGGGCCTGCTGTGCTTAATTCCAGCTATAGCTGATGAGATGATAAACGCTGAACATGAAAGAGTCATTTTACAGTTAGAGTCTCAAATAAGTGAGAAGTTAGACAAAGCGATATCAAACAATTGGACAGAGCTAGATCTGTATGTCTCCGTTCATGTCGTTACTACTAATGCAAAGGAAGAGGTTACAGCGTTGACGGAAAAAAATACGCTTGATTATTTGCCTCTAGTCGCAAGAGAAGGATTGTTACAACATCCGAACAGTTTATATATCAAAAGATATGACTTGAAAGTAGTCTCTTTAGCGAAGCTCACCCCTGTTGAAAAACTTAAGATTGAGTCAATTATTGAGGGAGAGTTAGAAGGCCGGTCGTATCAACTTAATTACAGCGTGATTGATGATGTCGGATTTTTGCATAAGTTAACAAAGCTTTCAAACTCATTTTTTAAATCAGAGCTGTTTTGGTTGGCACTGTATTTTGTTTCCTCCCTTGGAGTAATTATAGTTGTTGGCCTGGCGTTATTTAAGCTGTTTGCCCTCGTGAAAATCAGAAAAAGCAAATTGAATAAAGTTGGCAGTGCTAATGTTGAGGAGTTAATTTCATTTATTAAAAACACTCTTTCTGAAAATAGTACGATATTAAAAAAAGTAGTCCAAGATGAGGAAGATGATATATTAGGTGTTAAATCGCTAATTCCATACTTGGAGTCACTATACCCGCCTGAACAAATTTTTCCAAAGTCAATTTTGATAAGAGTTGCAAATGAGAGTCGCTTTAGTTCGGAAAAAGATTTTGCTAGATGGTTGCAAAAATTTTCAGAGAGGGTAACAGAGAAAAAGTTAAAAACTATTGTTAAAGAAAAAGCGCCGCTAGCAGTTGCTAAACCTGTTGAACATGTAAGTGAAGTTATAGACACGGTACCTGCTCCAGTTAAACCACTTAGTGAAAACCCTCATGAGAAGGTTAGCAACGATGATATCGATGATATTATTAATCAACTTTTAGCAGGGAAAGCTAGTGAAGAAGCTGCTAGCTTACTGAGGTTTACGAAAGATAATCTGACTCAGCTGCCTAGTTCTTATATTGAGCAAAAGCTTGAGCGTAGAAATGTTAAAGAGCTAGCTAAAATTCTAAAACCTCTAAGTGATGGAAGTAGATACTTCATGATCTCTTGTATGTCAGAACAAAAATCGACAGAGGTTGTTAAAGCAGTAGATGCGATGACTCCGAGTGATGAGAACCCTAAATACTTAAATGGTTTTCTAGATGAGATAAACAATGATTATGTTGAAGGAAAGTTTTTGCTAGATGAAAATAAAGCCGCTTAATATTTTATTTATTATACTTATGTTCTGCACTAGCTCTACAGTGTTTAGTGATGTTAAGTATAAGGATCAAGTTAGTGTTTCCATTGGAATGGTTAATTCATCATTTAGCCAGCAAGAAGGTGCCATTAGTGATTCAAAAACTGCTTCTAGTGGCTCAGTCTCGGTTATAGCGCTAGACTTGAGTTATGAATTTTTTTTTAATAGAAGATTTTCATTTTTTCTAAGGGGCACAGGCTCTGGTCTTGCTGGTGAGATTAGTAAGTATTTCTCATTTAGCGGAGGCCAACGATTTTATTTCGGAGCAGATGGAACGAGCGCAAAATTTAAAGATAACGACTTTGAAATTTCAACTGTTCCGGTATTTAGATATTATGCTGGCTGGACTGCTGGTACATTCTATATGATCTATGAACCAAAGAAAGAAGTTCGTAGTGACATTGGTGTTGAGTTCGGTGGCCTTGGTGGGATTCTTTTTTCTGCCGATCCTAAAAGCTCATATAAGTGTGAACTTACAGTATTAAAAGGTTCAGGTACTGAAACAACGAGTATGGATATTCAAGTCTTTTTTGGAGCTTCATACTTTGTTAATTCTTTCTTTTAGAAGTGGATGCCGATTCTGCTTGAGTATTCGCTCTTTTCTATTTCCATCTTGTTGTCGATATTGTCTCGAGTAAAGCTCTCTCTTCTATATTCAAGATCACCCCAAAGTCTCATTTTGAATATTTTGTTATTAAAAAAATATCGAAGATTAACTCCATATCGATATCCTGATGGGCCACTTACTTCGCGAGGATCGCCATTTTTTGTACTTGCAATTGATTTTGCAAGATGGGTGCTAAAATATGTTTGGTTACCAAGAATAGCAGTCTCAAGACTAATCCATCTTATTTCGTGGGTATTTGCAACAATACCTCCACCATACTCATTTAGGTTTGCGTAGTTTAAACTGCTCTGTTCGTAATAAAGTGATGGCATAAACCAGTTGTTTGTCCTGTATCCGACCCCTGTTCTAAAAAGGAAGTGCTGATCCATCTTAATAGGACTTGTTGATACAGCACGGTCAAGCTCCATTCCGGTTCTAAACATTAATCTGGAAATATGTAGAGGGAAATAGTAGATCCACTCGGCAGTAAAACTTAAGACTGATACAAACTGGCTTCTAACTTTTGCTAGATCTTTTATACTAAGTTCACGTTGAACATATTTCCAAGCTGTATGAAATTGATGAGCAGTAAGCGGAGAGCTAAGCTCATCAGCTCCTTTAAGAGAGATATTTGCCCACATTAAAAATGGGTTCTCATTTAATTTTGTTTCTTCTATTTGTTGAAGCAGCTTATCGCTATTTTTATCTTCTGCTATTTTAGTCTCATTATCCCAAGGGATATCTTTACTTAGGTCTTTTAATAGCTCCCACAAACTAGGTTTTTTGGTTGGACCTGTTTTTGATATTTGCTTTTCATTAATATTTTTTGGCAATTGAGTATTATTTTTAATCTCATTTTTTTCTGTGCTTGCAGTAGGGGTAGGAGTATGTGTTTTTTCGGCTTTATTTTCTTTTGCAAATGTTTTGATTTTATCTTGTGATTCTTTATTGAATTTTGCTTCTTCTAGTGGTCGAAGAGTTCTATTTAAAATAAATTCGTATAAACTTAATCTAAACAAATAGAGAAGTTCATCACTGTGGATTTTCTCATACTTAATATCTTTAACGATAGTTACTCTATCTGCATCAATGAGAAAAAACTCAAGACTGTATTGAGAAGGCCCAGATGTTCTCAGTCTATATTTTAAGATAAATTGAGGTGTCTCGCACAGAGCTAAATAGTCGGGTATTTCACTGAAAACTATATCGTATTTTTGAGTGGCAAGCACAACATCGACAACATGCTTTCTTAGTTCATAATATCTATTTGTTAAAGCTAAGGGTAAGTCGGAACCGTATAGAAACAGCTTTGCGTATACTTTATCACCCCTAAGTGTTTTACCCTGAGCGACTGCACTATTTGTAGCAATTACGATGCTAAAAGCAATAATAAGTGGAATCATTTTCCCAAGGGGCGGATATAGTACATATTTCATATAATTAATTATGAAATATTATTTCAATTTAGTACACAGAAGTAAGTTTTATCACATGGTGAGTTCTGTTGATGTAGCTGAAGGAGTTATAAAATGAATATTGGTTCCATCTTGGCGCTATTTTCTGGGATCATTGTCACTATCGTTGGTGTAAGACTAACTACAGATAAGCCGATGATGTTTGTTGATGGAGTAAGCGTGTTCATCGTTGTTGGTGGTACTTTCGCAGCAACAGCGATCTCTGTACGTACATCTAAAATGTTTGTCCTCTTTAAAATTTTTATGAACAGAATGATTAAAGGTAAAGCAGTAAAATTCCCAGAAGTTATATCTGAATTAATTCAGTTAAGTCATGCTTTTGCAAGCAAGAAAAACCTTAATGTTGAGATGCAGAAATTAAAGGATTCATTTTTAAAAGAGTGCGTTCAGCTTTATCTCGATGAACTCGTAGACGACAGTCGATATATTAGGATGCTCGATGATCGAGTGAAAAATATGCACAAATCCTTAATGATAGATATTAATAGATTTAAAAATATTGGGAAATACCCTCCAGCGTTTGGGATGCTCGGAACGACGATGGGGATGATTGTTTTGTTATCAGAACTTGGTGGTAAGGATGCAATGAAAACTATGGGGCCTGCGATGGCCGTTTGTTTGATTACAACTTTTTATGGCGTTATTATGTCAAACATCATGGTTATTCCAGTAAGTGAAAATATTGATGATAGTGCCCAGGAAATAAATTTAAAAAATAAAATTATTGTGGAAGGATTAAAGTTGATTCTTAAAAAAACTTCTCCGGCGATACTAGCGGAAGAGCTAAATTCACATTTAAACCATGAAGATCGGCTTGATTGGAAAGAGGTTTTAAATGTCTAACAAGCTTGATGAGGATAGGCCTGATAATGATGATGTTGATATTTTTGCTGAGTTAAATCAAGAGATAGAAGAGTTGAGCAGTAATGCTCCAATTAATAGAGATGGTACATGGTTAACTTCATATGCAGACTTAATGACGTTAATTGCTTGCTTTTTTATTTTGCTTGTTGCGTTTGCTAATTTTGAAGATCCATCATTTCAGGAAAAAGCGCAAAGCTTCGCCAAGTTTTTTAGAGGCGCAGTTTTAAAATCACAAGGGGAGAAAGAAAAAGAGGTCGTAACTGGTGAGTCAGTAGAAATTGAGACGATAAAAGTAAGAGATACTGAAAAAAATCAGGCGGAGACAAAAAATTTAGCAACACACATTAATAGAGTAGTAAAAACGGCCGGTATCTCAGAAATTGATCCTCCAAAAGATATCGAAGTGATTTTTAATGGTTCAGTTATGTTTGGACCTGGAAGTGTTGATTTATCAAGAGAGGTTGAAGATTCATTGTCAGTAATGATTGATTTGATAGTTGAAAGAAAGGAGGAGTTTACTATTTTATTTGAAGGCCACACTGATGATACTGATATTAAAAACAGAATATACCCATCAAACTGGGAGTTAAGTGCTGCTAGAGCGGCAATTATTTTAAAAAAATTTGAAAAAGCTGGAATATCATCAAAAAAACTAGTCGCCGTTGGATATGGTGATTCTAGGCCAACTTATGAAAATAGAGATAAAAATGGAGAACCAATTCCTGGAAACCAAAAACTTAATCGTAGAGTGGTAATCAAAGTATTACATGACAAAAATGCTCCTAAAGATAATTTAGGCCTAGGGATATTTTTTAGAGATCTAAAAGGGAAAAATATTCCATCACAACCAAAATCTAATCAAAACTAATTGTGCCACTTTTTTGTGTCGATAATAAATCTGAGAGGTAATGCGCTTACCTAGGAGACGTAAATGTTACAAAAAATTTTGGGATTTTTATTTGTTGTTGGTTGCGTACAGAGTTGTTCGACAACTAGAGAGATCGTTATTAATTCAACACCAGATCAAGCTGATGTGTTTATTAAGGAAGTCGGCGCAGAAAATTTTGAAAAAATTGGAAAGACTCCAATCACGCTTGGCGATGATATTATTAAGAAAGTTTTAAACAATGAGCATACACCGGTAGTCATTGAGGTTACCAGAGTAGGGTATGAAACAAAACAGTTGATAGTTAATGATCTAGGGAAGACGAATATAAAGTATGATTTTAATTTAAATGCCAAAAATGTTGATACGATTATTTCTAAAATTGATAATGTCGGATCGGAGCTTTTTGAAGCTCAACGTTTAATGAGGGCCGGCGGATATGATGGCTCGATGAAAATTTTAGATAAGTTGATGGAAGAGTATCCATATAGCTCACTAATAAATGAGCTTAAGGGAGCGGTTTACTATTTAAAAAGAGATTATAAAAATTCTTTAATCTACTATGATATGGCGTGCAAATATAATATTAAAAATGCTGATGCTCTTAAAATGAAGAAATATTTAGAAGATCAGCTAGGGGTTAAACGACCTCTGGCAAGTGACAAAGGAACGATAAAATGAGTTTGTTTCAACGTATAAATCTAGCTTTTTTCTCGGCCTTAATGTTACTAATAACTGCATCAACTGTTGCAGATGATAATGACTATAAATCAGTCCAGTGGCAAAAAGTTGAGTTTGAAAATAGACTGAAGAATAAGATTGAAGATGTTATTGGCCAAGTAATAGAACGTTCAAAATTTTTTGTGGACGTTAATATTACCGCAAAGTCTCAAAATTTAACCGTGCCAACATTTAGCTTGCAAAAAGAGTTACGCCCTATGGTAACTAGTAGGCGGCAGTCAACCGTAAGCAATGATTACATCTTGCTTGATAAGATTGGATTAAATGCCCCTCTTTATGAAGGAAATGATGATCAGCGAATAAGCGATTTACAACTTAAAATTTATCAATACAGCAAGAGAGTTGAAAGAGAGTTTTTAGAGAAAAGCGATTTGTTTCAAAATATTGAAGCAGTAAGTGTTAGAATTGGGATTGATAACTCTGTTCCAGAAAATAAAAAATCTCAGATTAAGGATCTTGTTCAAAACTTGATTCCAAAATTTGAAAACATCACTCCTACAGTTGATATTTTATCTCTTGAGTTGCATAAAGAAGCTCCAAAATCTTTTTATGAAGACCTTATAAGCTTTACTGGCCCAGTTGGGGTAATTATAGCCACCCTTTTGATTTGTGTAACCTCAGCTCTTATCTTTTATAGCTATAAAAAATTAAGGGACGAAATGGTTAATCGTGAAGATAAGGCGAAGAAAAAAGAACAGGCACATGATGAAGAAAAACAGTTGCCCGAATCAGATCATAAAGTTGATCCAGAGTTGCGTCCAGGTTCTCCAAAGCTTGCTGAAGCAATTTCAAATACTAGTGAAGGTGTTCAACGTTTTTGTTTGTATCTAGAAAAATCTTATGATCAGGCCACAAACTTAGTTAAGAAATGGATAAATTTAAATACTAAGGTTTCAGCAACGGCATTAAGTGTTCTTTCTGAACGTCTATCAGTTGAAGAGTTGTTTAAAGTTTTTATGAAGCTTACAGTTGACGAAAGAGTTGCTTACCGCAAAGCAACTGGCATAGATATGACAATTGCTGATAAGGCAAGCGGTGATAAATATATAGGACAACAGGTTCTCGAAGATATTATCTCCGTTACAGTTGTTAGTGATAAAGAGTTACAGCAGTTGCTTGTTGAGATAACACCAGCAAAAGCAGCAAAGCTAGTTTCTGAAAACTCAAGAGAGGGTTCTTTACTGATAAATCTAGTAGGCGGAGATTTTCTTGGAAAGATGTTTTTGCTTTTAGATGTTCCAAAAACGAAAGAGCTAACTTCTCTTGCATTAAAAGTAAAAGAGCTAGAATTTGAGAGTAGTTTGTCAGGATTAAAACAAGTGTTGAAAAAATATGTGGATGATAAATACCGTAATCCTTTTGAACGTAGAATTGCAGAAGTAATGAAAGAGCTAGATTATATTAGGTCAGAAAATTTGCTTGATGTTTTAATAGACACTAAACAGTTTGATGCTATTGAAGATGTAATCAGAAGCAGTTTTCCGGCCCGTTTAATAGATAGACTTCCTGCTGGTGTATTAAAAGGTATTTTTAAGAATATGCAAATAGATGCTAAGGTGGAATTTCTTGCCTGCTTAGATGATGATAAAAGAGTGAAGTTTATAGACAAAACTACTCAAGCTGGGACGAAGGGTAGGGAAGTAATTGAGTTTGAACTTTCACGTGTTTTAGAAAACGTTGAGGCCATGGAGTACGTAAATAGTCACAAAGACGATATATATGGAACTTTTGTCGTTAAAGTTCAGGATAAAATTAAATCCGACGAAATCACTCGCGAGGCAGCTCTTGCAATAGCTAAGTCTTGGTTTGGTGAGATATCAGTGTCAAGTGATGCTGATATTCTAAGCTTGGCAAGCTAGCCTTTTTTTCCACCTCCTATCACGGAAGTATTTGTTGCATAATTAAGAGATGATAGATTGTTTTATGCAATCTTAGGAATTAGCTAAGGAGTCAGTGTGAACCGGAAAATAGCTGAGGATAAACTAAATATTGTTGACCAGTTGATCACTAAAAAGAATTATTACGATCAGAGGAAGAGTGGTGAAAAGATTGAAGTAACAGACAGAGACTTGGTTGTAATGGATCAGGATGCTGGTTTGTATAAAAAGAAACTTGTAGCAGAAAAATTAAAAGGTAAATTTTTTGGTGCAATGATCGGGCTAAAGATCGGAAGACAAGAGAGTAAAATTAGTGGAAATATTAGACAGCTAACCAAATATAATCAAGAACTGGAAGCGCTAAATGGACTTGTTAAGGATAGGGAACAGCAGTTACTTGATGCTCAGTTGTCGATAGATGAACAAATAATAAATATTGAGAAGCTAAAAAAAGAGCTGGTCGACGTTAGTTCGAAAATAGATAGTTCTTCTTCTGAACTAAATTTAAAGCGAAAAGTAATTAAGACGAATAAAAAAAGTGAGCAAGATCTCTCTGAATCCATAGGCAGTTTAAAAGTAAAATATGAATCTATCCTTGGTGATATCGGAGCTGTTCAGCAAAGTTTAAACTGGCAAGTATCATTCTTAAGAGATAAAAAAGCAGAGAAAGATTCCATTAGTAAAAATATTGAGGAGATTAATCTAAAAATAGATAAGTTTAAAGAGGCGATTTCTAAGTCTAAGACTGATGCTCTTAATGTTGAATCTGAAATCAAAAATTTAACGTTAGACTTGGGCGCTCACAAAGAGCTATTAAATGTTGTTAGTGTTGAACTACAGGAGAAAGATTCAGAGTATAAATCTTTAGATCAAATTCGCAGTAGTATTTTGACCGACATTAATAGTTTGGTTGAAGAACATAAAATAATTCTGGGTAGAATTTCTGATGTTCACAAGCAAACAAAAGAGTGTGACGGTAATATTAACAAACTAGATCTTGAGAGAAAAGAGATTCTTTACAAGATGAAGAACTCTGAGCAAGAACATGATGAGGTTAAAACAAACCTTGTAATGCTTGAAGAGATGCTTGTAGAGAAACGCTATATCTTAGATGGGAAGCGAAAGAAACTGTCTTCTATTATTACGAGCGTATCTCAGTTGCAAGAACGTTGCACTCAAGCAGACATCAAAATAAAACAGTGTGACACTGAGTTTGAACGAGTTGATGATTTGAAAAATAGTGCGCTTAATGAACAACGAGAAAATAGTGTCAAGTTAACAGTATTAAATGAACAGTTAGCAAAACAACAGAGTGAAATTGATAGCAAGTTTGCAGATGTTAATAAGCTGGTGATGGATGTTGATGTATTAAAGGCATTGATAGGAGAAAAAGAAACTGCGCTTGGAAATTATCGTGTGGAACTTGACAGTGCAGAAAGTGAGCATGCAAATTTATTAGGAGAGAAGCAGCAGTTAAAAAGTGAATTGTCAGAAAAGGTAGAAGAACTTGATAATGTCCGAGCGCTTATTGCTGGTAGCGCAAAGGAGAAAGAACGGTTAATGGTTGAGCTTGAGGGCCTAAATCTAAAAAATAGTAAAATTAAGAACGAGATTGAAGGACGTATAAAATCTAAAGATGAGTTAAATGCAGTGATTTTTGGGAAAAAAGGTGAGGTCTCACTTTTGGAAGAAGAGTCGTCAACACTTATCGCAAGAAGTAGAGAGTTATTAGACAGTTTAGATAAAGAGAGCAAGCGTTTGACTATCTTGGAACAGGAAAAGGGTGATATTTTTGCTCGTATTAAAATTTTAAAGAGTTCTATTGTCGACACTAAAACATCGATTGGATTAAAGGCGCAAGGAGTGGCCGATATTAACATTGCAATAGCAGCTTACCAAAATGAGATTGTAAAGCTTGATGAGTCGCTTTCTTTGGCCAGCTTGGAATTAAATGATCGATCACTGCAACTATCTACCTCTATGCTTAAACATGATGAGTTATTAGAGGTTAAAAGCGATTTAGGAAGAAAGATTCAAGCTACTTTTGTTGAGATTAATAAGATAAATGACCAGTTGGAAGAATCAAATAAAAGAAAAACAATAATACTTAATGATATCGCGACTTATGAGAAAAACGCAAAAAAAGCATCAGATGATTTAAAGTCGAAGAAGGAGATGTTTCTTTCTCATGATGAGAAGTATCAGTATCAACAACAAGAGTTGGGGCTATTGGTTAAAAAATGTACTGAGTTAAGAGCGGATAATGCTGATTTTGACAGGAGAATTGGTCTTGCTTGCGATAACATTTTGCAAATTGAATCAGAAAAAGACAATGCGACTCATGAGCTACAAAAAGCGTTAAAGGGCCTGGAACAAAGAAAATATAAGATGGTAGAGCTAGAAGCTGAGCAGGAAAACTTGAAGCAGTTGATTCGAGATATAAGCGGTAAAAAAATCGAAGCGGATAGGTCCTTACTTGTAGCTAGCGAAGAAGTTCGTTTGGTAGCTGTTTCTAGAGATTCGGTTAACGTTGAGTATCTATCATCACTCGAGAATCTTTCAGCAGTTGAAGAAGAGAGCAAGATGCTTGCTAGCAATTTAGATTTAATTAATAATGAAATTTCATTAAAGCAAAAACACCTCGGATCTGTTCGTACTGAAATAAGAAAATTATCAAAAGAAAATTTGAATAAACTTCAGGCCAAAGAGGATTTAGAAATTGATCATATTCAATTAATAAATCAAATCTCAGTTCTTGAGACTGATTTATCGATTCAAAAGGAGAAAGGGAATAAACTCCACATGCAGGTGACTCAAGTTAAAAAAGAGGTAGATGATAAGCAGTTAGCGCTTGAAACACTTCAGGGAGCAGTAGATGCTAGCAAAGTTTTACTAGATGAAAAAATATTTGAGTTAGCTACTCTCGATAAAATGCTCCCGTCTTTGTCTAAAAAACTGAATAGTGAAAAAGGTAAAAGTGATGATCAATATTTAAAAATAGTTCAGGACATGAGTTGTCACTATAGAAATATTGTCGTTAATATATCGAATAAAAAAGCACAGAGGCTGTTTGTTAAAGAGAGTAGACGGTTGATGGAGTTTATAAACTTTTTGCTTGATTACACAGATGTCGTTACAAGTATCGGGATATCCGCTAATGGCAATAGTGCACTTACTGTAAATTATATCGCCAATTTTAATCAAAGTACCGACTTTCCAAAAGATGAAGCTATAAATTTGATTAAGTCGTTTAAGGGTGGGGCAGCATGGGAGAGCGCTAAAATGTCGGTTGGTGATAAAGTTATGTCTGGTTCAATCTCTATTTATGAGATTCCTTCACATTTAGAAGTTGCTCCTTTCTAGTAAATTTTTAAATTTTAAATTTTAAATTTTTAAATTTTATCGTGGAATGTTTTTTGTTTTTTCTATTTTAGATACTAAATCTTCGACTACTTGTTTTTGATCGTGGTAAAATTCATTATAAAGGAATTGGGCCCCAATGCCTTTTGTGTCAATGACTTTATGATCGCTAATATGTTTGCACACAAGAGAGTACTCTCTTGCTTCAAAACTAAAATTAATTATTATACCTGAGCTTTGTTTGATTTTTGAAAAATGGTCTAAAAACACTCCAGTTCTTGAAATGTTTATAATATTTGAATGGAACCTCTCTCCTTCTTCTAAAGTGACAACTTCACAGGGAATTATTATGAAGTATCTTTTACTTTTATAATATTTATCTAAATGTTGACGTATGGTTGTAAAAATTTTTTGAAGCCAGTTTTGTCTATATTTAAAAATTTTCTACCTCGCAATCTGGAGGTATACTTCTTATCCTCGTTGGAAATATTCTTATGCCAGAGTTATCTGCATGATCGGCTAACTTCATAATTAGTCTCCAGCTTGGTAGCTAGATATATTTTAGCACGGTAGAGATTTTTTGCCCGAGAAGAAAAAATTACACGCTGTCTACGCAATGCACAATTTGCGTGATAAGATCCATTCGGTCAATTAAGTAAGGAGTGGTAAATGTCATTTCGATTATTGTCTAACATATTGTTTATATTGGCAATGTCACTTGCGTCTTATAAAGGATTTGCGCTTACATTTGATACAGATGAGCTGGCGCAAATATGTAAAATGTTAGATCACGATTGTCAAGAAGCTGAGATTGAAGTTGGTGCTGCTGAAGAAGATGTTAATTCTGCTAAAGGCCAATCTTTTAAGGTTGCTAGTTTTGAAAAAGTTGCTAACGAAGCTGCTGCTAAGCTTAGTGGATGTAAAAAAATTAAGGAGGAACTTTGCCAGGATCAGGAACATTAATAGAACTTGGATTTTGTACTAGGGCCCATGGCCTTAAAGGTGGTTTTACTTTTAATCTTTATAACAAAGACAATTCAGTCCTAACCGAAGGCTCTGTTGTTACTCTTTTTCCTAACTCATCAAATGGTTCAATTAGTTCGATTTGTTCTGAAGGTGAGGAGTTTAAAATTTCAAAAATTTCATTTGGAAATAAAGTCATTGTTTATTTAGATGGCATATTAGATATAAACATAGTGGAAGAGATGGTTCCATTTGTGATAAAGGTTGAGAGAGAGACATTTCCTGTAACCGAAGATGATGAATACTACATCTCAGACTTAGTTGGCCTAAACGTAATTGATCCAATTACTCGCAATGAACTTGGAAAAATTTATGGTAGCTATGATAATGGGGCCCAAGTTGTATTTGAGATAGAGCTTAAAAATGGTAAACGGATTGATGTTCCATTCGTTGGTGATTTTTTTAAAAATATAGATATAGAAAAGGGTGAGGTTGAACTGATTTTGCCGCAGGTGGTGGAAGTTTGAGAAAAGTTTGGGTTATTACACTATTCCCAGAATACTTTAAACCGTTAATCGATTTTGGTGTAACATCCAAAGGACTAAATGGTGATCTTGGTGTTACGTTAGAACTTATTAATTTGAAAATTTTTTCGTTAAATAGTTACGGAAGTGTTGATGATTCTCCAGTCGGAGGAGGCCCTGGCATGGTCATGAGGGCCGATTGTTTGCGGAACGCACTTTTACAAGGTGTTGTTAATGGTGGTGGTTACGGTGAAGCGTATAAAGATCATTTGCATGTTGTTTTAACTGGGCCAAGGGGTAGAAGAGTTGATAATAAAATTTCAAAAGAGTTTGCAGAAAAATTTTTAAGTAGTTCAAAAAACTGTGGAGATAAGGACGTAGTTTTTATTTGTGGCCGTTATGAAGGTGTTGATGAACGGTTTGTCGATCTTTATGTTGATGAAGAGATTTCGATCGGAGATTTTGTTTTAAGTGGTGGTGAGATTGCTGTCATGGCGCTTTTAGATAGTGCTCTTCGTTTTGTACCTAGTGTTCTTGGTAATTCGAGTAGCGTTCTTTGTGATTCGTTTGAGGATGGACTTCTTGATCATCCTCAGTATACCAAACCTCGAGTGTTTGAAGATATTGAGGTGCCAGAGATTTTATATTCTGGGCATCATGCGAATATTGAAAAATATAAAAGAGAGGAGCGGCTTAGAGTTACTAAGCTGTATCGTAAAGATCTGTTGGAGTTGTAAAGTGAGCAGTGATAAGAGTGGCGGAACCAGTATCGATATTTACATCGGATTAGTTCATCATCCTGTTATGAATAAGCGTGGACAGGAGGTTGCAACTTCCGTGACTAATTTAGATGTTCATGACATAGCAAGAACGGCCAAAACATTTGGTGTAAAAAAATATTTTATAATCACTCCAATTGAGGCCCAGCATGTTTTAATTAATAGGATACTTGACCACTGGAAAAGTGATAAGGCAAACGTCTATAACCCAGACCGGTTTGATGCTCTTGAGTTAGTTGAACTTGCGGTATCAATTGAAGCGGCCGAAAAAAGAATCGAGGAGTTGGATGGCAATTCTGCCTTTATTACGGTAACTGGTGCAAATCTTAAGGAATATAATAACAGCTACTTATCTTTATTTTCTAAGATGCAACTTGACAAAAGACCTTGTTTTCTACTATTTGGTACAGGTTGGGGATTATCTGCCACGGTGATTAATCGCGCGGAGTGTTGTCTGCCACCAATATTTGGTGCAGGGCCTACTGGCTATAACCATCTCTCCGTCCGAAGTGCTGTCGCTATTTATTGCGATCGCATGCGGCGAGGCCTCTGATCCTGAATTTTTGATAGTGGAGTCGTTATGAATTTGATTGATGTTGTAAATGCGGATCATCTAAGCCCGAACGTTACAAGTTTTCCTGAATTTCGATCAGGAGATACTGTTGTTGTTCACGTAAAAATTACTGAAGGTGAAAAGAGTAGAATTCAGATTTTTCAAGGCGTATGTATTGCGATTAGAAGAAGGAATTCTATCCAGGGTCATTTTAGGGTAAGAAAAGTTTCCGGTGGAGTTGGAGTAGAAAGAATTTTTCCATTTCACTCTCCTTCTGTTGCGAAAATCGAAGTGCTTAGAAAAGGTAAGACAAGAAAAGCAAAACACTATTACTTGCGAGATCGTTCAGGTAAAAGTGCTAGAATTGCTATCGACTACGAGAGAAAGTAGTACCTTAATTTTAACGAAACAAAAAAGGGCCTGTGTAAAACGGGCCTTTTTTTTAGGGATTTTAGAAATTTAGAGAGTAGGTAAGATGTCACAAGAGATATTGAGCAAGTTTGAATATAACCAAGGTAGTTTTATTGCAGGAAGTGATGAAGTAGGAAGAGGCCCGCTCGCAGGCCCAGTGGTTGCAGCAACTGTGATGTTAACAATCAATCAATCACGAGGTGGAGATGATTGTAAAAAAATCGTTTCTGATTATTTTCAGCAGTTAAGAAATCTAGGAATTACTGATTCAAAAAAATTGACGACGACAAAAAGATTGCGACTTCTAAAAGAGCTTTCTATCAATATTGAGGAGCTATCTCCGAGCGTAAATTATTTACTGAGAGCTGATAACTATTTTTCTACCTCATTTAATATCTGTGAAATTTCAGCAGCAAGGATCGATGAGATCAATATTTTAAATGCATCCCTTGAGGCGATGAATAACTCATTTACCTCTTTATTTGATAAAAATAGTTCTGGTTTGTGGCTAGTTGATGGAAACAAATCACCGAGAAAAGATTTTTTTGGTGGTGTTGAAATTTATCCTCTAGTAAAAGGTGATTCGCGGGATGTTCTTATTGGTTTGGCATCTGTTATTGCAAAAGAGTATCGGGATAGGTTGATGGAAAAGCTAAGTAATATATATTCTGGATACGGTTTTGAAATTCACGCAGGATACCCTACACCTCTACATAAAGATTTGATTCAAGCTAAAGGGATTTGTGAGATTCATCGCAAATCTTTTAAAGGGGTCAAAGAGTGGGTGGTTCAAAACTAGCTATAGGAGCGGCCGCTGAGGCTGAGTTGTCAAAAAAAGTTCATATAAAAGGTGTTCCAATTTTAATTTCTTCATCTTTACTTCGAGAGTTTGGATGCGGTCAAATTGATGTTTCAATGCTTTATAAAAATAGCAGCGGTGAAAATTGCGTTGCTATTTTTGAAGTAAAGTCGAGTGAAGCAGTGTCCGCCAAGCAAATTGGAAGGTTAAAGATGAGTGCAGAGTTCATTTCCACAATTCTTGATTGTCCTGCAAGTTGCTTTCTTGCTACAGGTAGAAATATTCTTTGCCAAATTCATTAGGAAATTTTAAGCTAGATTAGTGTGTTTGAGGATAGATTTGAATATGAGAAAATGTGTCGCAGTTTTTTTTCTATTAATTTTTTTTGCAGCAGTAATTCCGGTTGAGCTTGCAAGGGCAGACGTTGATCCAAGAGTCTCAGCGTTTGGTACTATAGCAGTGTATGGTACTGTTGGTGGAGCATTGCTTGGAACTGCTAGCATGGCGTTTGGTACGAATGGACGAGCGATAGCTCAAGGTGCATCAATTGGTCTGTATTTAGGTATTATTTTCGGGTCATATATTGTGGCCTCTCATTCAAAAAGGAGTGGGCCTGCTCAACCACAACAAGATGGTGGCAGTTATGATGATACTGACCCATACGGAGGAGGAACGTCGTCACCTGTCTCTAGATACTGGGATAACCCATCCGATATCAATAACAATGCTTCAAATAATGTATACAACCTTTCTCCAAAATATGATCATAAATTATTCTATCTGAATTTTTTTAATAAAGAGTTTTAGTTAGTTTTCGAAAGTTCTTTTTCTATTGGCAAACTTTTGCGATAAGCTCTCTGTATCATCAGTTTCAAAGTTAGATATGATTATGTCCATAGCATCAAACTTATAAAGCTTAAAGACTTTTAAAAACTCACTGCTGACATTTTTAAGCTTTATTTGATCTCTGTTTTTGTTAACGTAATTGATTGTATCAACAAAATGGCCAATTCCTGAAGATCCAACAAAATTTAACCCATCCATATCGATGGTGATGCTTGAAGCTGGATGCTCATTTATCAGATCAGTAAGAGCTGTTTTAAGCATATTATTATTCTCAAAATTTAATCCTCCTCTCATGTGAAGAGTGATATCTCCTTTTGAATCTGTATGAATTCTAGCTTGCATTGACATATTTTCTCCCGCATAAAAGGTTCTTTAGTGATTTTACCACTTCCTTTGGTTTTCTTTTAGTCGGAAAGAAATGTATAATCATATTACATTTACGGAGATTATATTTGAGCACACTTAATTTAGTAACAGTACCTATTGGAAATCTCGACGATATTTCGCCGCGAGCTCGCCAAAAAATAGCTGACAGCAGTTATATACTTGCCGAAGATAGTCGGGTATTCTATAAACTTTTAAATCTCTTATCAATCTCCTCAGATTCTAAAAAGGTTATCTCGTTTCATGATCATTCAGATGAAAAGAAGTTGGAACAAGTTTTATCAATTTTAGATGGTGGAAGTGACTTAGCTCTTGTTTCGGATGCTGGAAGTCCAATTATTTCCGATCCAGCTTATCCTCTTATTCAGGCAACCTTAGAGCGTGGACATGAGCTATCTACTTGTCCAGGTGTCTCTTCCGTTATTGTTGCGCTTGAGCTTTCTGGTTTACCTGTTACCCCATTTACTTTTTCTGGGTTTTTTCCAAGAGAGAGTGATAAGCAGGCTTCACTTATTAGTAAGATTAAATCTAATGGTGGAACGTATGTGATTTTCGAGTCTCCACATAGAATAAAACAGAGTGTGGCCCTTCTTGCAAATGAAATAACTGATGCAAGGTTTGCAGTTTGTAGAGAGATGACGAAGATGTATGAATCTGTTTATCGGTTTCATTCATCAGAACATCTTACTGCTATTAATGAAATAGTTATAAAGGGTGAATTTGTAATTGTCATATATGTTCAAGAAAAAACATCTCGAGGGGGCCTTCAAAATGAGAAGTTAGTTGCGCTTGCTCAGCAGGTTTTAGATGGAAGAGGTGGGAGTAAGCAACTTTCAAAATTACTTGGTGAGATTCTTAATGAATCCCCTAAGAAAATATATTCGCAACTGATCTAAATTTTGTTGTTTGACGTTTATTAAAGAAATAGCGATAATTTTATTATTGAGGTTAGATTATGTTAGTAAAGATTATTGGTGGACACGGAGGCAGGGCCCCTAACTATAGAACAACCTCCTATCTTGTTGATGGGAAATTGTTAATTGATGCGGGTTCAGTTGCAGCAGGTCTCCTTATTGATGAGCAAAAATTAATTGAGAATGTTTTAATTTCACACGCTCACTTAGATCATTTGGGTGATCTACCATTCTTGTGTGATAACTGTTTTGGCCTAAAAGATGAACCCTTCCATGTTTATTCCAATAAGACTGTAAAAAAAGCTATCAAGCAACATATTATGAACGATATTATTTGGCCTGATTTTACAAAAATTCCATCAGTTGAAAATCCTATCGTTTCTTACCATGATCTTGTGCCTGAAAAGAAAGTTAAGATCGGCCAGTATGATGTACTTCCTGTTAGTGTTAACCATCCAACTGATGCGCTTGGATTTATAATATCAAAGGGCGACACTGCAATTGTTTTTACTCAAGACACTGGCCCAACTGAAAGAATTTGGGAGTTGGCAAAACTTGAGCCAAATCTGAAAGCTATTTTTACAGAGGTTAGTTTTCCAAATTTCATGGAGCAGGTAGCGAAAGATAGTTTCCACTTAACTCCGATGGGATTAAAAAACGAGATAAAAAAGATGCCTCCAAAAATTCCACTATTTGTTGGCCATCTCAAACCAACTTACCAAACTAAGTTGTATGAAGAGATCGATAAAATTAATGAAGGCCGTATCACACTTCTTGGGTCCGATAATGCGACTTATATGTTTTAGTCATTTACTTCGATATATTTAATCATTGATTTACCATTTTCACTGCATCCAAGCGTAAAGTGGATTTTACCATTAATTTTGACAGGGTTTTTTGCCATACAATTTAGTGGCACGTGTAGACTGTTTGCAATGGGAGCAGTTATCCCGTTTTCATCAATAAACATTACGTAAATATTTCTCATCGTAACGGGTGAAGCATCGACGTAGATGGCAATCTTATCTTTCATTGGCAAAACATAGAGTCCTTCTTTGAGGATTTCTCCAGTTAAGAATGAGCTGATGTGGGTTGGAAACGAAAAAGTTTTTATTTGCTTTCCATTGAAAATTTTTGCTAGCAACTTACTTCTCGTTTGAAAAACTGATAACGTTGTATCATTTTTGATTGCGGTTACTATGTGATCGAGCATTGGCTCACTCCAATCTTTTTGTAGAACATAGTTCGTAGTTGCAAGGCCATCAGGTCGTAGTGTTGTAATGTATGTTCTTAGTGCATCACCAGCTGAGCTTGTGAGAGAGACTCCGTTCCATGTCCCCTTGATTAGATCAACAGTTTTATTCATTATAGATAGATTAGTTGGAATTTCTATATCCAATTCTTGATGACTCCATTTTGAAAAATCAAAAATATCACGAATTGTTAACACGTAATTTTTTTTCAGGTAATTATTTCCAACGGCAATTATAACGCGAAATTGATTAAGTACTCTATCAGCATCGGTTTGTGGAATTAAATGAGAAACGACAATGTCATCATTGAATAGTATTTCGAAATTTTCGGTTACATAATCTCTGATTGGAACTTCATGTGTCTGTAGATTGATAGCATCTCCGTTTTTGATAGGAGAAAATCCATAAATACGAGGTTTATTAGTTTTATCAATATCGTCAAATTTATTATTAGGTTTATCACTTTTTGGTTGTGGGCCAATAGCTTTAAATATAAAGACTGGGACCGATTCATTTTCGATATTTATTTGAAGTGTAGCAAAATTGGCGTTGTCTAAAATTACATGTTCAAAAATGAGTGGCCATGATGATTGAATGTTTTTCCAAAGAGGATTTAGTTCGTTGTCGTAAAAATGATAATGAATTGATTGCTCATTATTATGAATCTCAAGAGTTCTAAGCAAATAATCAGGGGAATTGTCACCGTTAAAATCTTGCTTGAAGATAGAGAGTAAGCTTGCAGCATTCGGGATAGTGATGGTGTCTTGTTTTATAATGTTTAGGCCAATGTGTTTGTAGATGTCGATCTCTATTGAACTATTTAGCTCTCTTGTTAAATAGTAATCTGGAGAGTCTAAATCAAAAGTTCCTGAATCTATTGTTCTAAGCGATGCCATTAGTTGAGATTGGATAGCAATAGATTTAGAAAGTGTTTGCTCGTTTTTTGTTGGTTCCTTGGAAATTTTAGTTGTATGCGTGAATGTTCTTGTACTAGCATCACTTGTAAATTTTAGTTTTATTTCAACTCGTGAGTCCATTAAGAGATTTGATATTTTGCCATTTATTTCAATCTCACTCTGGCCAAAGTGTTTAATGTCATATTCCGTCTGTTGATATTCAATATTTACTGTAGGTAAAACAGTTACCCTAAGATTTTTTTGTAAATTAAAGATTGGTATCTTAATAGTAAACTGGTTTTTATCACCAATAACGATTTGTCCTAGCTCTTTAAATTGAGGATATGGTATATCACTGTTGATATTAGATAGTAATTTATTAATATCAATTAGGCCGAAAAGAGAATTTTTACTAATTTTATTTGTTTGGTTTGAGGAAGAAAACAGTCTGCTTTTTAGCGTTGTGATATCGTAACTTGGACGCAACCCTTTTAATAATGCTAGTGCTCCAGCAACGAAAGGTGCTGCTTGACTTGTCCCGCTCTTAATCTCATACCCTTTAGTTGAAAAAATTAAAGGTTCTAGGCCAGTAGGAAATGTACTAAGGATATTATCTCCAGGAGCTAAGATATCTACATGCCCACCAAAATTTGTAAAAGATGATGTGTCACCAGTAATTGTTGTTGCACCAACGCAGATAACTCCAGAATACGCACAAGGGATAATCATGCCATCGCTATTGTTATTTCCAGCAGCAGCAATGACTGCAATATTGTTTTTTATTGCTTCAGCGACTGCCATCCTAATATGATTTTTGTCCATAGAAATTGGAATGCCGATACTAAGGTTAATAACATCTACCTTCATTTTGACAGCGTACAAAATAGCTTCAGCTAATCTGTCACTTAATCCAATCGCGGTAGTCGTATTTTTTGACTGCCTATTAGATAAGACTTTAAGTGGAAGAATTTTGATTTTGTTGCTTAGTCCAGATACTCCTTCATCGTTATTACTGGCCGCCGCGATGATTCCCGCAACATGTGTTCCATGTCCAATTAGGTCTTCTGGGCGGTTGTCAATTCCTTGATCTGATGTAAAATCTAATCCTGAACAGTCGCCAATATACCCATTATGGTCGAGATCTTGCTTAGGGTTAAAAGGAATTACACCATCTGGACACTCTAGCTTATTAATGAAAATACTGTTTTTAAGGTCAGGGTGAGAGTGATCAATGCCTGTATCTATTACAGCTACAATAACATCCTTATTTATTTTATTTTCAATATTTTTAATTAAATCTCTTGATATATTAATATCACTATTTTCATTCCCATCAATTACTATGCTTTCTATATCTGATTTTTCTTCAGTTAGTTGCTGGCCATTAAACTTTAGTCCCCACTGGTAGTTGGCAAACGTATCATCACTGATTTGATCATTCCCACTTGATGGAATAATGCTCTCTGATGTAAAAGTAACAACATCTTCTATCTCGTTTATTTTAATGCTACTTTTTATTGCTTTTAGTTGGTGTGGGTGAAGCGAAATTTTGTATGCTCTCTTGAAATAGTCACTGTCGCTATATGATGACATTCTAGCGATGTCACTTGAGAAGTTTTCTCGGATTATTTGAATTTCACTATCGCTTGGTATGTTTTGAAACTCTATTATGTATTGTTTTTTTTGAGTGGCAGATACTGCTGCTATCGAAGTAAGTGTTATTGCAAAAATCAGTATAGTTAATCCTGTTATCTTCATTTTATAGCTCCCTCATAATCCAAAGCGCTCTAAATTCGCCATCGCTAATTCCAATTTGACGTTGTAACGTTCTAAGTGGCCCACTAATTTGTTCGCTACCTATTTGACCTATTGTCGATGATATAATTGGAGTGTCACCATCTTCATCACCGTCTCTAAACCCCTTTATTACGCCTTGAAGAAAAATATTGTTTTCTCCACCGAGAAGTTGTGTTAAGTCTGAAAACTTTAAACTTTCATCTAGTGCATAGGTTAAACTAGTGGCAAGCTCATTTGACTTCTCATGGTCAAAGTCTCGATAGCTGTTTTGAAGTTTAGTATGAAGATCGGATATCTTAGTTATGAAATGCTCCTTTAAGCTCATTTCAAGATTGTTTTCATCATTTTCCAGTGTACTATTTTCTTTAATAAATTTAATAAGACTTTTTGTTGGAAGTTGAACAAGCGATTCGATGGCCGGTTTGTATAGATACACCTTAACGTTAATGTCATAGAGCTGAAGATTTTCAGTCATGATTAAATCGAGTTCATCAAAAATTACATTTCCAAATCTGTCTTTGATTTGTTCAAGTGTTGATTTGATTTGTCCTTCTCTAGCATTCCATCCCTTCCAATTGTACTCGATGTCTCCAAATGGATATGGTTTTTTTGAGGTAGTATCTGTTACAAACTGAATGTCCTTAGTAAAAGACGATCCTTTATATCCACTGGCAGGGTCACCGCCACCTGGATTTGAAACGGAGATGTCCTCATCACTTAACTCTTCAAGTAATGCATTAATGGCCTCAATTGTAAATGCTTGCAAATCTTTTCCAGTTCGTTTGGCAATTGAGTTTAGTTTAATAGATTTTTCACCACCTTCTGGATGTTTGATGAGAATCATGTCGCTTGTTTTTTGACCGCTTGATCTGAAGAACAAGATATGAGTATCAGCATTGTTGGTTTTAAATGAGTGCTCAATTAAAAATGGTTTGTTGAAAGTTTCAAGAAATTCAAGGTCATTGTTTTTAAATAGGTCATTAAGCGCTAATAAATTTTTCTTGCGCAACTCTTTTTCTGTTTTGTTACCAATATCAATTTTGTAAAATTTTGTTTTGGCGATACCTTTATTCTTAGTAATCTTCAGAGATATAATTGGTAGATAAGCTTCAAGAGATATTCCAACTCCAACCATTGTTGCTTTGCCATAATCTTTGTAAACATGAATCTCATCTTTTGTCGCTCTTGTTATGTGGAGTCTCGATATAGTATATCTAGAACTATTGAATTTGGCCTGTGCCTCTATCAATTCGGTAATTCCATATGAAATGCCGACAGATCCTCCAAAAGTGATGTTATCGCTGATAATTAATGATTCACCAATTTCCATTTTTTCCTGAAAAAGTTTTACGCACTCTTCAAGCATTTTATCTTTTGATTCATCTGGAGCATCTTTGTATTCACCTGACGCTAAATCATCAAAGATTTTCCCATAACCATCTTTAACCATCGGCACTAAAATATGGCGAAACGGTTCCCTTAGAGCTTTTTTTATACTCTTAATAGGTTTTAGGTGAGTGTAAGTTCTTGAGAGTGATACACCAGCGCCACCTTCAATCTTCAAGTTTGCAGGAAGACCATGTATCCCTACATAAACTCCAACTCCTGCTTGCAAATCTAGCGAGTCCGCTAACTGAATAACGTTAGATGTTCCCATGTAGCTTCCAGTTACGATATCTCGGGATATAGAAGCATTGCCATTATACGTTGGAGTTGCCCATATCCCAATGGGGATTTTATTTAGTTCGCCTGTTTTAAAAAATTTTTCAATCTGATTATTTATTAGATCTTTTTGTTTTTCGTATACTGCTTTTCCTATGTCAGCACTTAACAAAAATTTATCGTTGAAGTTTTCTACAAGATTGTCGAGAGTAGTAGAAAGTATTTTTGATAAAAAGAATGACCTGATTTCACTACTTGAGAGTGGAGAGTCTGGACTTCCGTACGAAAATTTAGAAGCATAACCTTGATAATCATTTTCTAATAGCACTCCTTCGTTTAATTCTTGCCCTAGAGAAACTTTGGGATTTATTGTTATATTACTTATATTTTCTAGTTTAAATTTGTTGATGATACTATTTCTTCTGGAGATAAGTTTTTCTACGAGAAGTGCTGCAACAGGAGCAGGGTAGTGTGATTGCTCTACTATCTCTTCAAAATCTTCTCTTGATAATTTCGCAACTCTTTTTGTAATCCAAATGCCATCGTGCCATGTAGTTGAAAATGTTTCTGCTCCCATGATATCAAACAATATTGAGTTGTTAACAGTTTTTCCAACACTCCATTTAAATCCGTTTATACTCTCTCTGGTATCAACTATTCCATATGGTATGATTAAAGCGTTTAAGACTCTTCTGCCTCTTATAATCTCACCAGGGATTTGACCGATAGCAAGGTTGTATGTCTGCTCATTCGAATCGAACATTATGACGTCTTGTAGTGTTAGGCAGTTGTCGCTCTCCTCATTTTTAGCTACCCACCGCTTTGAACCACCAAATGTTGCAGATTCGAGATCGCTGATAAATGATTTTTTAGATGCACTTCCATTAAATGATACATCTAAGTTTTTTAAATATTTTATTGCAGGGATTTTGTATCCGAGTTTTCTTAGTAAATTTTTTCTTAATAAGAATGCGTGAACATCTTTGCTTGCAAGTACTGTATATGTTTTAGTTTCGCCACTAGTGCTGCTTTGTTTAATTGTAAATCTAAAATTACCAATTCTTGAGATAATATTTGAAACATGTTTTCCTGGAGCGGTGTCGTCAAAATCGAGTATATCATCTTTAGGATCTAGCATTGTTCCAATATTATTACTCCAGATATCACTTCCATCTTGAGGATTAAGTTCACTTAAGTCGACATGCTCATTTAAATATAGCTGCTTTGCTTGAAGAGGAGTGATTATTTCACCGTTATAAACAAGATCACTAGATGGTAATCTGCCAAACGTAAGAGGAACAGAGCCAGGATAATCATTTAATGAACCAGCATGCGTCAATTGAAAAAAAATAAAAGTTAAAAAAATTGTGACTTGATATTTTATCATCTGGCCCTCTGTAGTGTAATTTTTTCACCAGGCAGGAGCAATTTGACACTGCTATCAGTATCAAATCGCTCCGTGCGCTGTATTATTCAAGAAATTTTGTTATTAGTTCATTCATATGTTCTGGGGTAATACCATTAGTATTGGCCGCTTTTTTAATGACAGCTTCTAAAGATTTATTATCACCTTCGATTGATTTTTTGTAAGCTGACATAGCATCAGTTATGGTTACTCCAAGCAGCTCACTTGCAAATGCATCATGTTCTTCAGTTGTCATGCTCGCTTTACCTGCCTTTTCCCATTGTATCGCAAGCCTTGAGATTTCTTGTCCTCTTTCAAGAGTAAGTCCCATCTCTTTGTTTAAATATTCTGCAGTGTTTTCAACTCGGATTACTTCGCTTAATGCAGAGATTTTTTCAAGGTCTTTAGCTGAAGTATCAATTTTTTCAAAAACAAATCCAGAATAATAATCTCTATATTGCGTTGGTACCCATGTTTCAGTCGGTTCCCACTCTTCATATGGTTTACCGTAACTATCGTAATGAGTTACAAGATTCCATGCAGTTTCGTAATAGCCTGGCAGTACTTGAAGATCGTAAAAAAATTGACCTGCATGTTGATTGTAATAATCTGTCGCAGAAATTTTATTTGGATCATATGAGCTTAAATCAATTGCATCATATGTTCCATATTTATGGTCATAGATAACAATAAAATTAGATTTCAGAGTGCTATTTTTGACAAGAGTTACGCTAAACGATGCGTTACTGTTTAGCTGTTGTACAAAGTTGGCCGCCAGCTCATTGTGTGTCATACCTGCAGAACCATCACCATGTCCTCCACAGCCATGAATGGCAAACATAAAAAGTAGCATTGTTAACATCATTCTCATTTTTCCTCCTCTGGAATTGTTTTGTGTGAATAAATGATGTGCAATAGTTGTGCCGAGAAAATATCTTTGAGATAAAATTATAGAGCGCATGGCGCGATACTAAATGTGATAAATTATTTGAAAGTGTTTATTTTTTTATCTGGCGATAACATGTGGACCTACGACATGGCCAGGAAGTGACGGAGGCTGCGGAGGAGTAAGCACTTGGCCATTCTTTTTATTTTCTTGATTACTGTTAAAGTCTGGCGTTAAATCATCTGGTAAACCATGATCATCACCTTCTTCATCTTCTTCTGAATCATCCTTTCCACTCCTACCATCCTTATCCTTATCCTTATCCTTCTCGTCCTTCTCGTCCTTCTCGTCCCTATCGTCCCTATCGTCCCTATCGTTATTGACTGAATCATCTCCTTGGCCATCGCTTGAAAAATTGATACTCAGTTCATCCGATTCTATTTTGTCTTGGCCATCAAAATCTTCAGGACTGTTTGGTATAAAAACAGCTTTGACTTTAACAATTTTAGGGTTTTTTTCTGGTTTAACTTCGGGTGCTACCGCTGGTGGAGCT
>DYOQ01000027.1:20313-37574 GCA_020720455.1 Bdellovibrio sp. | reverse complement strand
ATCTTGATAATTTATGTCAGGAAGTGTTCAACCATTGTTGTGGGCCAGTTCTATACTTTTTAGAATACTTAATAAATCGTTGTCGTATTTAATTTTTAGTTCTTTCTTTGCCTTTGTATTATCACAACACCAGTTTGGTTCAACAATCTCATTTACTTTATCAGTTGTTATTCGAGTGTTTATTCCTAATGTTTTACAGATGATGGCAATTGCTGATAGTCCAAATTTAGGAACAGGAAAATAAAAAACTTTTTTGCCATTGACCACAGTTCGGATACTTTCGATTAGCTCTCCAAACGAGATTTGGTTATCGCTAGCAGTATAAAAAATTTCATGTTGATTAAACTCTGTAACCAAAATAGCGATAATTGTTTTTACTAGATCAAAAACAGTTACGTAGCTATATCTACTCTCTTTGCCTCGCGTTCCAATAATTGGGATGACTCTTTTTTTCACCATTTTAAAAACTTCAAGCATGGCCGGATCGTTTGGGCCAAGAACCATTGGTGGGCGCACGGTTGCTGTTTTCCATGAAGGCTTACCAGACGCTCTTAATGCTGATTCTCCTGCAAGTTTTGATTTTCCATAAGCACTTACAGGTGATTCATTCATCTGTTCGTTAAGAGAGGATGCTGGTGCGCTTGGACCAGCTGCTGCAAGGGATGAGATGTTTATGAACATGAGTTTCGTAGGGTATTTCCTTGCTAGCATTTTAATTAGAGAGTTCGTTGCATGCTGATTGATTTTATAAAATAGATCAGGATTAACAGAGTGAACTATTCCAGCTACATGAATGACACCATCTAAATCGTGAGGCAATAAATTTTCCCAGTTAGAGATGCTCTTATCTGTTAAATCACCATTAATGATAGATGCATTTATGTTTAAACGGTTCCACTTAGAAAGGTCTCTTACTAGCGCATATACTTCATAACCATGTTGAACTAGCTCTTTGCAAAGATGATGGCCAACAAAGCCTGATGCTCCGGTTACTAAAATTTTCATTGGTGCGTAACTAAATCTTTTTGGTAGATTCTGTAAGTTTTGTATGGATCGGCCCCCATCTGAATTAACGGGGATTTCATTGGATAATTATCCTCTAGAACCCAACTCATCTCAATCTCTTTATAGTTAGTTGTTTGCATGATGTCGTATATTTTTTTATAGAGCAAAGTTCCAAGCGCAAGCGTTCGATATCTAAGTTTTATACCAAGAGTGATAACTCGAGATCGATCTATTTTCTTTTTGTTAAAAAGTAGTTTGAAAATTCCCGCAGGAAAAAGTCTGCCATTTTTAATCGTTTTAATAATTCTATTATAATCAGGAAGCGCTACAATGAAACCGGCAGGGTCACCATCAACTTCAGCAAAAAGGATAAGTCTTTTATCAATGACAGGCCGTAACTCTTTTCCCATTTGTTTAAACTCAGCATAGCTCATCGGAATAAAGCCCCAGTTTTTTTCCCAGGCATCGTTATAAATATGGTACATGCGATTGATTTCATTATCCCAATCGTTTAGGTTTATCTGGCGATATGTTACCTTTGAAGATTTTTCAATTCTGGCCGCAACTTTTTCGATTCTGTCTGGCATATCAAAATTGGTTTGTATTTTATAAGCAAGAAGGTCTTTAACTTTATCATAACCATTAAGGGTTAAAAACTCCGCATAGTGGCCAGGATTGTAGGTCATCATTATTTGTGGAGGGTCATCATATCCATCAATTAAAAGTCCACATTCGTAATTAGTAGAAGGGTTCATTGGCCCTCTTATGACGTTAAGACCATTTGTTGTAAGATATTGGTTAACTTGATCTAGTAGTGCACTTGCAACATCTTTATCGTTGATTGTCTCAAAAAAACCAAAGAAGCCGCAGTTTTCATTGTGAAATCTATTGTGTTCTTGATTGATGGTTGCCGCAATTCTTCCTACATCGGCACCATCCTTTACTGCTAACCATAATTTTATTGTTGATGTTAAATAGAAGGGGTGTTTTTTTGAAAGGATATCTTTTATTGCAACCTTTAGAGGTGGAACCCAGTTAGGATAATTTTGATAAATTTTCCAAGGAAGATCGATAAATCTTTTTTCCAAGCTTTGATCTGTGACTTCGATAATTTTGATAGTCATAATATTTCCTTGGGTAAAAGTGATTAATATTTAGTAGGGATATCGAACTTTGTTTTCGCTTCTGCGAATACTTCTAATACTCGTTGTAATTCATCTTTTGAGTGACATGCCATATAGCTGGTTCTTATTAGGGCATCTTTTTCTGGTACAGCTGGAGAGACAACTGGAGTTGCAAAAATTCCTTTTTCAAATAGGAATGATGTAACCTGCATCGCTTTAATCTCATCGCCAATAAAAATAGGAATGATTGGAGTTTCAGAACCAAATGTATGAAAGCCAAGCTCCTTAAACCCTTTGCCTATAAATTTGACATTGTCCCATAAATTTTTAACAACTGAATCATCGTTATTTAATAAGTCAACGCACGCAATAGCGGTAGCAACTGAAGCTGGTGGCATTGATGCAGAAAAAATAAAACTTCTGGCCGAATGCTTGATGTATTCCATTGCTTCAGATGGCCCTGAAACAAATCCTCCAATTGATCCAAATGATTTTGAGAATGTTCCCATATTGAAATGAACTTGATCTGTCATTCCAAAATGGTTGATGGTTCCTCTTCCTGCTTTGCCCATGACTCCAAGTCCATGAGCATCGTCAATATAAATGAGAACATTATATCTTTTTGCTATTTCCACCATCTCTGGAAGTTTCGCTACATCCCCTGTCATAGAGAAAACACCGTCGGCGACAATCATCATTTTTTTAAAGCGGCCACGATTATCCTTGATAACCTCTTCAAGTGATTCCATGTCATTATGCTTGTATTTAAATGTAGTTCCAAGATTTAACCTTGAAGAATCAATAATTGAGGCATGGTTTTCTGAATCGTAAATCATGCAATCTCTTGGCCCACAAATTGTTGCAAGTGCTCCTTGATTTGACTGCATGCCGGTTGAAAAAACGATTACTTTTTCATGTCCAATAAATTTTGCAAGTTTCTCTTCAAGCTCTTCGTGAATATCGAAATTTCCATTTAAAAAACGTGAACCAGTGCACCCTGTTCCATATTTTTCAATAGCTTTAATGGCCGCTTCCATTACTGCTGGATGGTGAGTGAGCCCAAGATAGTTATTTGAGCCAATCATTATTTTTTCTTCACCATTAACCACCACTTTAGATGCGGTCGATTGTTCAATTTTTCTAAAGAAATGGTACAGATTATTATCTTTTAAAATCTGTAACCGTTTAATTATTTTTTGTTCGCTAAAGCTTGATATCATACAATCCATTAGAACTGTTCCCGGTTAATTTCTATGATCTGATTTTTTACCTTTTGATAACATTTTTAAAGATTCATAGTCAATTAATTACTTATTACCAATTTTTGTAATTAGTGATAGTTATGATAGATATTGTTAAGAGGGCCAATGATAAAGATTGAAATGGATAGCTCTTGGTTGAACTATTTGTCACCAGAGTTTGAAAAAGATTACATGAAAAAGTTAGTCTCTTTTTTAAAGAAAGAGCTTGAGCTTGGAAAAATTATTTATCCTCGAGAAAGTGAGATTTTTACTGCATTTAATTATACACCATTTGATGATGTCAAAGTAGTTATCTTGGGCCAAGACCCTTATCATGGAGCAGGTGAAGCACACGGTCTTTCATTCTCTGTAAATAGAGGAGTGAAAATTCCTCCTTCATTAAAAAATATTTATAAAGAGCTTAAAAATGATATTGGATTTATTATTCCAGATCACGGTAGTCTGGTCTCTTGGGCCAAGCAAGGTGTATTGCTTCTTAATGTTTGTTTGACTGTAGAAAAAGACCTGCCAGCATCTCATAAAGGAAAGGGATGGGAGATCTTTACTGATAAAGTCATTGAATTATTAAGCAGAGAGAGTAAAAATTTGGTGTTCGTTTTATGGGGAAGCTTTGCTCAGTCAAAGAGTGATAGAATTGATTGTTTTAAACATCTGGTTTTAAAATCTGTTCATCCTTCACCATTATCTGCTAGTCGTGGTTTTTTTGGTAACAAACATTTTTCTAAAATTAACGAGTATCTTGTTTTAAATGGCAAGGTTGCTATCGACTGGACAATTAACTAATTTTTGAAAATTTCTTTGTCTCTCTCTCTCTCTCTTCTGCGTGAGTAATACAAAGAGTTGTCCAAGGTTGGGTTTGAAGTCTTTTTTCACTGATTGGAGTTTCGCACTCTTCACATTTTCCATAAGTGCCATCTTCAATTCGTCTAAGCGCTTCATCAATTAGTCTTAGTTTTTCTAACTCTCTATTTATGATGTTAAACGTTACGGTTTGATTAATTACACTAGAAGCGAGATCGGTCTCATCTGATAGGTCTTCTGCTGCTACATGAAGATCAGCAGGTGCTTTTAGTGCCCCTGAATTTATGATCTGCGCTTTTAACGTTAGCAGAGTTTTTTTGTAACCATCCCACTCTATCTTTGTCATTTGCCCCTCCTCGGACAGGTTACACTTTGCAAACTTTACAATTGTAACCAACTCTAACATCTCTAATCAATTTTATCCTTAGCTAAAAACTCGTTCAAGAGAAAAAATTACCGAGCCACGTTTTTCCCTAGATCTCGCCAGCTTCTATTTTTTCGGTACTCTCTTGAAACTTGAAATTTTTGGACAGCACTGATGTGATCCTTGTAACTCTTTGTAAAGAGGTGTGTCCCATCGTTTTGACTGACGAAGTAGAGATAATCATGTGTTTCAGGGGATAGTGTCGCCTTCATAGACTCAATTCCCGGATTGCTGATAGGGCCCACAGGCAAACCGCTAACCTTATATGTGTTATAAGGTGTTTTTGTTTGTAGATCTTTTTGTTTTAGATTTCCTTTGTACTGTTCGTAAAAACCATAAATTGTTGTTGGGTCAGATTGGAGCCTCATCCCTTTTTCTAGTCGATTTAAAAATACTCCGGCAATTGTTGCCCTTTCAAAGCTTGCTCCTGTCTCTTTTTCAACAATTGAGGCCAGTGTGATAATTTCGTGAGCAGATAAGTTTTTTGCATCAGCAAAATTTAGTTCTTTGGTTTTGTCTTTAAAAGTTTGAACCATGAGGGTAATGATTTCTTTTGCAGGAGTGTTTGGCCTAAAACGGTAGGTCTCGGGATATAGATAACCTTCTACTCTTGAAGACGGAATACCTAATGACATAGTAAACATTTCATCTTTTGCGGCATCGATAAATTTTTCAGCAGTGACAATCTCCTTCTTTTCTAGAATGGTCGCTATCTCAAATAGATTTTTTCCTTCGGCCACTGTTATCTGAGTAGTATATGGAGCACCGTAAACTAGCGTGTTCATGACCTCTCGAAGATTTGAACCTGTTTTAATTTCATAGCTTCCGGCTTTGAATTTATTTACCACGCCGTTAATTTTAGCGTATTTATGAAAGAGTGTTGTATTGGAGATGAAATTTTCTTGCTTTAATCTGTAATTAATTCGCGAGAATCCTTCACCAGGATTTACAGTAAAATATTTTGTCTCACCGGTATAAGATTTAAGTTCAATTTGGTAGTACACCTGAAGAGAGATCAAGCATAGAGCGAAGAGTGGAGCGCCGACGAATAGTAAAAGAATTGTTTTTTTTGTACTCATTTCGTCACTCCTTTTAAAAAATCTTCTAAAATGATAATTGCTGACAACACATCTATTTTACTAGGATCGTACTTAAAATTAAATTCTGGAGATTTTTGCATCCTATCTTTTGCCTCATAGGTAGTAAGCGTCTCATCTTGAAAAAAAATAGATTTTGATGTAGCTATTTTTAATTTTTCACCAAACGCTCTTACTTTTGCCGTCATTGTACTCTCTGTTCCATCAAGAAGAAGTGGAAGCCCTAGCACAATTAGATCGATGCATTCATCTATAACTACGTTGTTAATTAGTTTTAAAACACTCTCTTCATTTGAAAATTTTATTCTGTCAAAGCCGATTGGGAACGGGTCAATGCTTGCGTGGTACGTTGCAAGGCCGATAAACTTTGTTCCATAATCGATGGAGAGTATTTTTTTATTGTTAATATTTTGGTACATAATTTCTCCAACAAAAGGTCCACAAAGTATATGCTTGACAATATGTTAATAAACGATAATATTTCATTATCTATGATTATTTTAAAATCAAATGCGCGTATCGCGTATTAATAAATACCGGTTATTTTGGAGTAAGTGGTATAGGTCTTTTATGGTTGTATAATTTTTATTTAGGAGTTTTTGATGCATCTTAATGATTTAAGAGAAAAAGAGATTAAAGAGTTGACGGACATGGCCGAGGAAAAAGGTATAGAAAATCCGGGTGGACTCAAAAAACATGAGTTGATTTTTGCAATTTTATCTGAGCACGCCAAACAAGAAGAGGCGATATATGGGGAAGGTGTTTTAGAGATTCTTCCAGATGGTTTTGGATTCTTGCGGTCTCCTGGGTATAACTATCTTCCAGGTGCTGACGATATCTATGTTAGCCCAAGTCAGATTAGAAGATTTGGACTTAGAAAGGGTGATTCATGTTCAGGCCAGATTCGTCCACCAAAAGAGGGCGAGAGATATTTTGCACTTTTAAAAGTTAATCACATCAACTTCCAAACTCCAGAAGATCATAAGAAGAGTGTGCTTTTTGATAATTTGGTTCCGCTTTACCCAGAGAAGAAGATCAATCTTGAATCAAAGCCGACAAATTACTCGACTAGAATTATAGATTTATTTGTTCCACAAGGTTTTGGACAGAGATGTTTGATTGTTGCACCTCCTAAAGCTGGTAAGACGGTACTTCTACAAGATATTGCTAACGCAATTACGGATAACCATAAAGACGCGATTTTGATAGTTCTTCTAATTGACGAGAGACCGGAAGAAGTTACTGACATGAGAAGAAATGTCAATGCTGAAGTTGTATCTAGTACTTTTGATGAACCTGCAAACAGACACGTACAGGTTGCTGAGATGGTAATAGAGAAGGCAAAAAGATTAACAGAGGCAGGTAAAGACGTTATTATTCTTCTAGACTCAATTACACGTTTAGCAAGAGCTTATAACTCAGTTGTTCCACCATCGGGAAAAATCCTTTCTGGTGGTGTCGATTCAAACGCATTACACCGTCCAAAGAGATTCTTTGGTGCAGCTAGAAACGTTGAAAACGGTGGGTCTTTGACAATTATTGCAACTAGCTTGATCGATACAGGATCAAGAATGGATGAGGTTATTTTCGAAGAGTTTAAGGGTACTGGTAACTCTGAAATTCAGCTTGATAGAAAGTTGTTAGAAAAAAGAGTGTTCCCTTGTTTAGATGTTAATAAGTCTTCAACCAGAAAAGAGGATCTATTAATGGATCAAGATTCATTACAAAGAATGTATCTTCTACGAAAAGTATTGCACCCGATGAATACAATTGATGCGATGGAGTTCATGTTATCTCGAATCACTAAGACAAAGACAAACTCAGAGTTTTTCAACTCTATGAGCCAGTAATGGTTTGAGCGTCGAATGTCTAAGTGTAATCAACAATACACATCTATCGGAGGGCAAGCTGTCATTGAGGGCGTGATGATGAGGTCTCCTAACTCATTTGTTGTTGCGGTAAGAAAAAGTGACGGTAAGATTAGGCTCCGAACAGATCAATGGTATGGCCTAAGCAAAAAGATGGATATTTTTAAGAAACCTTTTTTCAGAGGTGTTTTAACACTTTTTGAAACAATGGCCAACGGCATTGTCTCTTTGAACTATTCAGCAAATATTGCGATGGATGAAGAGATGCGGGCCAAAGCGATTAAGAAAGGAGTCACAGAGGAAGATTACGAGAGAGAAAAAAAAGAGAAGGAAAAAGTAAGCTTGACAACTTTTTTTTCAATCGCAATCTCGTTTGTGTTTGGGATTCTTCTTTTTGTCATGTTGCCTCATGTTTTAACGGCCCTTTTAGAAAACTCTCTTGGGAGAACTTGGGGACTTGAAAGTATCGCTTTTCATGCTGTAGACGGCGCAATCAAAGGTACTATCTTTTTACTCTACGTCTATTTGATAGGATTTATTCCAGACATTAGAAGAGTTTTTCAATATCATGGTGCTGAGCATATGGCGATCTCAACGTTTGAGTCGAAAGAAGAGCTTAGTGTTACAAATGCTAGGAAGTATAAGACGTTTCATCCACGTTGTGGAACGACATTTATTTTCTTCTTGTTGTTTGTCTCGATAATTATGTTTACTGGTGTATTTGTCATTGTTCCTGTTGGAACAAACCTTCCTACAGTTCCTCGCCATTTAGTTGCAATCTTATTAAAAATTTTATTAACGATACCGGTTGCTGGGATTTCTTATGAAATCTTAAAAATTCTTGGAAAAAATATTGGTTCATCTTGGGGCCGACTATTTAGTTATCCAGGAATGATGTTACAGCGGTTGACAACGAGAGAACCGGATGATTCTCAATTAGAAGTTGCTCTCGCTTCGTTAAGAATGGTTCTTTTAATGGAAGAGTCACATAACCTTAAAGATGCTAAGACAAAAGTTATTGGACTTGAAGAAGCCGATATAACCTCTCTAGAAGATATTCGCTCTACCAATCTTCAGCTAAAAGATTTTCTCGAGTAGCTTTTTTCCATGTTTTTTAAATTGCGGTGGGTTTATGTTTGATAAATTAGATGAAGTCGTAAAAAGATATGAGAGATTGACAGAGAAATTGGCCGATCCAACAATCTACGATCGTCAAAAAGAGTTTCGAGAGGTTTCTGAAGAGAGGTCAAATATTGAACCAGTCGTCGAAGCGTATCAAAAATATAAAAAAATGAAATCAGGGGTAGATGAGGCAAAAGAGATATTAAATAATGAGAAGGACCCAGATTTAAGAGAGATGGCAAAAGAAGAGCTTAATACTATAGAAAAAGTTTTGCCAGAGATGGAGAGTGAACTTAGACTTTTACTTTTGCCTAAAGATCCACTCGATAGCAGAAACGTCATGATTGAAATCAGGGCCGGCGCTGGTGGCGATGAAGCCTCTATTTTTGTCGCAGATATTTTTAGAATGTATCAAAACTACTGTCGAGATCTAGGATTAAAATCTGAGACTATTTCGATTAGTAGTGGAGATGAAGGGATTAAAGAGATTATTTTTGCGATTAAGGGTGAGTCTGTTTATTCAAAATTTAAGTTTGAATCTGGTGTTCACAGAGTGCAACGTGTTCCTAAAACAGAATCTCAAGGTAGAGTGCATACATCGACAATTACGGTTGCCGTTATGCCTGAAGTTGATGATGTTGAGTTTGAGTTAGACATGAACGATGTTAGAGTCGATGTTTATCGTTCAGGTGGAAGTGGTGGACAATCAGTAAATACCACCGATTCTGCTGTAAGAGTAACCCATATTCCAACTAGTACAGTGGTTGCTATTCAGGACGAAAAATCCCAGATTAAAAATAAAGCAAAAGCATTAATGATTCTTCGAAATAGAATCTACGATAAAATGGTTCAAGAGCAACACGAAAAAGAGGCCGCTGCAAGAAAGGGCCAAATAGGACGAGGGAATCGTTCAGAGAGAATTAGAACTTATAACTTTCCTCAAGGAAGACTTACTGATCATAGAATTGGGCTGACACTCTATTCTCTTGATCGTATTATTGAGGGAGATATGGCACCAGTCACTGAAGCCCTGGTCGCTTATAATCAAGCAGAACTACTTAAAGGTGATGCTGACTCTTAAGGATGACGTTGTGGAAATTTTGTCCAAGCAGGTTCATAAATTTTTTGGTCAGGACGAGCGAAGGATTAAGGAACACTATCCAGGAATTACCGAGAAACGGTTGATTGAAGAGTTAGAGTCATTCTTAGTTGCTAAATGTCGAGATATTTTTGTTTATAAGGATGATACTAGATGCATAGAAGGGTCTGGATATATTCAAGAATTTTTCTCTAAGCTAAATGATGGCGTACCGCTGGCATATATCACTGGAAAATCTCATTTTTATAATCTAGAGTTTGTTATCACTCCAGATGTATTAATCCCTCGCTTTGAGACAGAGATTTTAGTTGAACAAGCGTTAAAAGAGTTACAAAAAATTATTATAACCGATACTAAAATAAGAGTTGCCGATATTGGAACTGGTTCAGGTGCTATTGCTTTATCGATACTTCAAGCATCTGCAAAATCATTGTCAGTAGTAGCAACAGATATTTCAGAAAAAGCACTTAAAGTAGCTAAGAAAAATTATTTTATGTTGGAATTTTCTATTGATCCAAAATCTACGTTTGAAATTGTTCAAACAGATAAGCTGCGAAATGTCGAAGGAAAATTTCATTTGATAGTAAGTAATCCACCATACATAAGAGCGATAGAAGATAGGCCGTTTGTACATAAAAATGTTATTAAGTTTGAACCGGCCGTTGCTCTTTTTATTGAAGATGCAAAATATGATGACTGGTTTAGGGAACTACTCTTTCAAGTTTATAATTCCTTATATGCCGAAGGTATTTTCATTATGGAAGGGCATGAGTTTCACCTAGATGATCTTTTAGAACTTGCAAACGAGATAGGGTTTACAGGTAGTGTTTTGAAAGATTTAACAAATAGAAAAAGATTTTTACGATTAGTTAAAACGAAGAACGAAGAGGTAGTTGATGGATAAGTTTGTCATAAATGGCCCTGCAAAACTATCTGGAACAGTGGAAGTCTCAAAATCTAAAAATTCAACACTTCCAATTATGGCCTCAACGTTACTGTTTGATAAACCGGTAACACTTAAAAATCTTCCTGAGCTAAGAGATATCGCTACAATGAAAAAGCTTCTCGAAAAGCTTGGGGTAAAGATTGAACAACGAGGTAGTGAAACTATTTTTGATAGTAGTGAACTGACATTTTGTGAAGCGACTTATGAGATGGTCAAAACTATGAGGGCCTCGGTTTTAGTTATGGGCCCACTTTTAACCAGAGAAAAAAGGGCCGTGGTCTCTCTTCCTGGTGGTTGTGCAATTGGTGCTCGTCCAATAGATATTCATCTTAGTGGCCTTGAAAAACTTGGGGCCAAAGTAAGCATGCATGGAGGTTATGTAAAAGTAACCAGCGATCAATTAATCGGAAATAAAATTGTTCTTCCATTTCCCTCTGTTGGTGCTACTGAAAATTTATTAATGGCCGCAGTTTATGCCAAAGGTTTAAGCGCAATTGAAAATGTTGCTCAAGAGCCGGAAATAGATGATCTAATCGATTTTTTAAATAGTGCTGGAGCTAAAATTGAACGATCCCGTTCGACTATTATGATAGAAGGAGTTCCACCTCTTAGTTTAAAACCAATTGTGCACACTCCAATAGGTGATAGAATTGAGGCGGCGACCTATTTAATCGCAGGACTAATTACTAACTCATCTATAAAGATTAATGGAGTACGCCCAATATATTTAGAAGCAGTTATTGAACTTTTAAAAGGTGCCGGAGCAAAAATAGATTTAGATGATAACTCTATAACAGTTCATCCATCTAAGTTAACTCCGTTTAATGTTGAAACAGCTCCATTTCCTGGATTTCCAACCGATGTTCAAGCGCAACTGATCGCTCTTGCTACAAAAATCCAAGGAAGCTCCTTTATTACCGAGAAGATTTTTGAAAATAGATTTATGCATGTTCCAGAGTTGCAGCGAATGGGCGCTAAAATTGTTTTAAAAGGAAATCTCGCGGTAGTTGAAGGTGGAGAAAAAATGGTCGGCGCTCCTGTAATGTGCACGGACTTAAGGGCCAGTGCTGCTCTTGTTTTAGCGGCGCTAATTTGTGAAGGTAAAAGTGAGATTTATCGAGTGTACCATATCGATAGAGGGTACGAATTGATTGATCAAAAATTAAGACAGCTAGGAGTCGATATCTCTAGAGTTAACGAGTAAGGATTTTTATGAGTAAGAACTGTCTTTTTTGCAAAATAGTAAAAGGTGAAATTCCTGCTGCAAAAGTTTTTGAGAGCGAAACAGTCCTTGGATTTAAAGATATTAATCCTTCTGCTCCAATTCATGTTCTCTTTATTAGTAAGACTCATACGAATGATATCTCTGAACTATCGATTGATCCAACGGCCTTAAGTGATCTTTTTAGCTCTTTAACTGAGTATGCCACTACTATACCTGAACTTAAAGATGGTTATCGCTTGATAATTAACAAAGGGCCTAGAGGTGGCCAGTCTGTTTTTCATACCCATATTCACTTGCTAGGTGGCAAACAGATGCAGGGATTTTAGCATGAGTGATTCGAAGTTTGATTGGGACGTCCTTGCAAGCTTGGGCCTTCCGATCACTGGGAAGAACAATCTTAACATTGAAAAAAATGAGGATAATCTTATCCATTATTTAAAAATGGGGTGCCAAAATCTTCTTGATTTTCCAGATGAAAATTCCCCTAGAATGAAAGAGTCTATTGAATCATTATTACTGGCAATAAAGGGCCATTACCCAACGATTTATAAGAGTAAAATCTCAAAAATAAAATTTATCATTGAAAATTTTACTCCTAAACAGATAACTGGCCGTCATCTAAAATTGCGAAGAATTGCTCTCTCTACTCTTGGAAAGTATTTATGACAATTATTACTAAAGATTTATTACAAAAATTTTTATTGCTTGCAGGAGATCGCTTGGATGGTGATTGGATATTAATCGGAGGGACTATTCTTCCTATTTTGAACATTGATTATCGAGTAACAATGGATATAGATCTTATTGGAAAAACAGAAAAGCAACAAAGTCAAAATATAGAGTTAATGGATATTGCTATCCAGTTAGGACTTCCTGTTGAAACTATAAATCAGGCCGGAAGTTATTTTTTAAGTAAAATAGAAAATTTTGAAAATAACTTAATAGAGATCTATAAAGGAAAGGGTGCTACAATTTTTCGGCCAGATCTTTTCTTGTTCCTAAAATTAAAACTAGCTCGTTTAAATGAAACAGATCAGATGGATTGCATAGAGTATATTAAGTATTCTAAAAAGAATGACCAAATAGATCATCTTCTTGAAGATTGTGTAGAATTGATCGAAGAACAGATTCAGCAGAACGAGCAAAATCGCCAAAGGCAAAGACTAGAGGCACTTTTGAAGAAATTAAAAGAAATATAGGCCATTACCAAAACTCGATAGATGTTAGTAACGGTTGACCAGAACTCGATTAATGTGTAAAATGGTAAAAGGGGTCAACATGAAAAAACGTTATCTGAGTAGTCTAATAGTAGGTGATGCCATTGAGTCTAAAAAAATTGCTTTTTTAACTGGCCCAAGACAGGTTGGTAAAACAACGATTTGCAAAGATATCATCAAAGATTTTAATGGTGCTTATTATAATTGGGATGATCAAGAGTTTCGGCAGGTCTGGACTCAGTCTCCTAAAAACTTAATTCACAATAAAGATATTGTAGTCTTTGATGAAATTCATAAAGATAGAAAGTGGAAAAATAAGCTCAAGGGATTATATGATAGCTACGGAGAGGGTGTTAACTTCCTAGTCTCTGGAAGTGCTCGATTAGATTATTACCGTAAATCTGGAGATAGTTTGCAGGGCCGATATTTCCCATACCGACTCCATCCTTTTACACTAGGGGAGTGTTCTAAAATAAAGCCACCTCCAGATAAGGATTGGTTTGAACATGCGACTAAATCAGCATTTGATCTTGGTGATCTAATGACGCTTGGAGGGTTTCCAGAACCGTTTTTAGGAGGAAGCGGGAATAAAGCTACTAGATGGAGAAATTTATATCGAGAGAGAATGGTTAGAGAGGACATTAGAGATTTGCAAAATGTACGTGATATCTCTGTGCTTGAAACTCTTTCATTACTTCTCAAAACAAAAGTTGGATCACAATTATCATATGCATCTCTTCGGCAGGATCTGTCAGTATCGTTTGAATCGGTACTTCGGTGGGTTGAACTTTTTGAGGCGATGTACTATTGCTATAGGATTAGGCCTTATTCCCAAAAAATTAAAAATTCGTTAGTCAAAGAACCTAAACTTTTTCTTTATGATTGGTCTAATTTAGAAGATGGCTGGGCCAAGTTTGAAAATATGATTGCAGGCCATCTGCTAAAAAGCGTTCATTTGTGGACAGATGGTGCCTTGGGAGATTTTAATCTTTTTTATTTAAGAGATAAGCAAAAAAGAGAGGTTGATTTTTTGGTAACTAATAATAACAAACCATATCTCTTGCTTGAGGTTAAATCTAATCAGTCAGCAATCTCTCCATCATTAATTTATTTCAACGAAATATTGAAGCCTACTTTTTGTTTTCAATTGGTTCAAAAGGAAAAGAATGAGAGAAATAGTACACTTCTTCATCCAAATATAAGAGTTGTTCAGGTAGAGAAATTTTTGTCAGCGTTAAATTAATATTTACTGTCAATTCTAATCCTATTATAGCTTGACTGGTAAATGACTAATATTCAAACGAACTACCACCAATGAACTCTTTTAAGATTGAGTTTGTTGGAACGTCATCAGCATCCATTCTAATAAAATGAGAGAGAAAGCGGATTAGTCTAATGGCCTCAATATACGAAGGATCGTTTTTCTTAACCTTTAAAAGTTCTTTTTTTGCCTGATCTTTTAAAATGGATAACTCATAAAAGAGGGCAGAGTTAAAAATTACATCGGCCTCTTCTTGTAACGGAAAAATATTTTGCTTCTCTCCCTCTCTAACGCTATCCCACTGCTTAAGTGTATCGCTAGCGCTGTAACCACGATACAGGCTATCTCTTACAAGTCGTCTAAGAAGTCTTGTATCTGACGCTGGGATTCTACCGTGCCTATGTAAATTAAGCTGAGTTAGTGGGGCAATATAGATTTTAAATTTTGATTTATCATCAATTCTTGAAGTAAGTTTTGGATTTAATCCATGAATTCCTTCAACGATAATGAACTGATCATTTTTGAGTCTAATTCGGTTAGCTGGATTTGATGCTTTTCGTTTTCCAGTTACAAAATCAAATCGAGGAATCTCAACCTCATCTCCAGATAGTAACTTATTGATCTGATCCATAAATAGTGAAATATCTATAGCATCGATAGATTCAAAGTTGTAGTTACCATTTTCATCTTTTGGAGTTTTCTCTCTATCAATAAAATAGTTATCCATTGAGATTGTAAAAGGGCGATATCCATTGACTTGAAGTTGGATACCAAGACGTTTTGAAAAAGTTGTTTTACCTGATGATGATGGCCCTGCAATTAAAATCAAGCGGGGCATATGTTCTTGCTTAGTGATTTGATCCGCAATATTGGCAATCTTTTTTTCGTGAAGCGCTTCTGAAACCTTGATTAGATCGGCCGCTTCTTCATTCATAATATAATCGTTAAGCTGGCCTGCTGTTCTAATTTTTAACAATCTACTCCAAGTTCTAAACTCCTGGAATGAATTAAACAGTTTTGGTTTGTCTTCAAACTTTGGGATTTTACCATCAGCACTAGGTAGGACAATAACAAGTCCTTGTTGATATTTTAAGAGCTGAAATTTTTCTAGGTGTTCAGTGGTTGGCATAATTGGAAGATCAAAATACTCCTCAAACCCTTCAAGCTCATAAACTTTAAACTCACTATTGGCCGAATATTGAAAAAGTCTTAGAAGATCGGTTCGATCATTTGCTTCTAATTTGCTCTGATAAAGGTGCCAGTCGTGAGTTTTTCTCGAGATCGGCATCTTTTTCTTTGCCATCTCCATAATCTCTCCAGAAATTTTTTCAATCTCTGCTTGTTGCAGTTCATCCTCATCAACTTCTACATAGATCCCGTGCTGGATTGAGTGTTGAATAAAAACTTTTCTGCTGCTAAAAAGCTTGTGAAAGGCCACTAGAAAAAGAAAAATTATACTGTTTTCATAAATCTTCCGGCCGTGTGGAGAGTCTAGGTCGACAATTTCAAGTGTGCTGTTTGCTTGAACAGTTTTATCTAGCCGAAACATGGTTCCGTTTAGAATCGCGGCAGCGGGAATTTTCTTTGTAAGACTATTTTTTTGAATGAAATCTTTAACGCTCTCGTTTGCACCAATACCATACTCTTTACCTTCAAATATTATCTTGTACCCTTCCACTTAATTTATCTCCTTTTTTTTATTTATATTATATCGCATGTTAGAATCCATAGTAAAAATATTTTCGCAATGTTAGGTGGCCACGGTTGATTTCTTGCTGCTTTGGTTTATCAAAACTTCGGGTTTGTTTTGATCATACAAAACCCGAAGTAATTTTGGGTAGGCCGCTAGAGTTTTGAAAAGTGGTTATCATTGTGGTACTTATTTGATGAGATAAAATTTAATTTTTTGGGGATAAACTTTATGCGATTATTGCTCGTTAACGATGATGGTTTTGGTGCAGTTGGGATTAAGACGCTTGAAGAGCAGTTGATAGTGGCCGGCCACGAGGTATTAATCGTTGCTCCTGATAGTGAAAGATCAGCTTCGGGACATGGCCTTAGTTTGTTTAGAGATGTAACGCTCACTTGCCATGGAAAGGATCGTTATAGCTGCTCAGGATTTCCTGCCGATTCAACCTTTATGGCCCTTCATCACATCTATAAAGACAATCCACCAGACCTAGTCATCTCTGGAATTAATTATGGTGCCAATCTTGCCCAAGATACTTTCTACTCAGGAACAGTCGCAGCTGCTAGAGAGGCGAGTTTTGTAAATATCCCTGCAATTGCTGTTAGTCTTGTCGTTCCGTTTGAAAAGAAGAGTGATTCAAGAGTCAAATATTTTTCTTCGGCTGCAAATTATATCGTGAAGTTTCTCTCGACAGAGGAGTATAAAAAAATTCCTCCTCGAACCATTTTAAATATCAACGTTCCCAATCTTCCTGATGATCAGATTCTCCCTCCTAAACTTGGCACGCTAGGGTTTAGAAAGTATGGAAGCTTTGTCGAGATTCATAATGGTAAATATTTTATCAAAGGTGATTACCAAGGTTTTGAGGATAGGGATGGAAAGAGCGATTGTGAAATTGTAGAGACAGGTCACATTTCAGTCACCGCACTTAGGTATGATCTAGGCGTGGTTAATGAGAGCATTCGTGCGGTTATCTGTAGCAAAAACAAATAATTTTTGTGTGTCTAGTGCCAACCTTTGATGTTTTCGTTCTGATATTTCGTCCTGGACGAAAAATATTTGATATACCTCTATTTTTGTGCATTTATTCAAAAAGTTACCCTATTACTTTATCCATTTT
>DYOQ01000027.1:1237-20213 GCA_020720455.1 Bdellovibrio sp. | reverse complement strand
TACCTCTATTTTTGTGCATTTATTCAAAAAGTTACCCTATTACTTTATCCATTTTCATGTGATTTCAAGATGTTGTGATGTCGCAAGACCATGGAAATGTTAGGGTCGTCAACTCAAACAACTGCTTCCCAGGGATAAATTAAAATACCATTATGCTGCAACTTTTGATTTCCTCCGTAAAAAGCATAACAGTGAACATCTTTAAATTTTTTCTTAAAAGCATCGAAGACCAAATAGTCTCGCTTATCAAAACCTTCCGAGAAAATTAGTTTAATCGCATAATTAATATTATTCACCGAACAGATGAGATGAATCGAAGAACTCGCACGGTGTTTGTAATAATGAAATTGTATCTGGCCATGGCCTTTATAAGACAGTTGTGCTGCAAATTCTAGATAGAGCCAAGTGGTTAGCCTCTTTTCAAATGTAGAATTAAAAAAATCAAGTAGGCCAACATCTGTCAAATAATATTGGGCCTTACCGCTAGACCCCTTAATAGGAGTTACGTCGAAAATGACAAAAAGCTTTTTCAGTGCACTAAGGTGATTTAAAATTTTTTTAGTAGAAGCTCTTACTTCCCGTGAAATTTGTACCAACGTTGGATTATCAAGGCGAGCAATCGCCCTAAGTATCTGTAGCGCAATATCGGAATCAAGCTTATATTTTTTTAACTGATGAATATCTCTTTCTGTGGTTAAATTTAGCCAATCTTCAAATAACGAACGCCTTTCTGTCTCATCTTTAACAATAAAAATACCTGGGAATCCTCCATGCTTTAGATACTTCATCAAATCATTACGAACAACTCTGCACTTATCATTGATAAAAGGAAATTTCGCAACCTTATTCAAGTCTAATTTTTTTGTCTCTGCTAAATTAAGAGGGAATAAACGAATTCTAGATAGGCGGCCTGTCAGCGATTCTTTGATTTGTGTTTCGTGAGAAAATTCAGTCGATCCAAGAATGAGGTATTGGCCAGGAGATCGCTGATCATCCACGATGGCCTTCATTTCATCAAACAGATCTGGAACTTTCTGGACTTCATCTATTACCAAATGTTTGGCATTAGAATTTTTTAAAAAAGTATTAGGATTATTTTCAGCAAAGCTTCTTATATCTTTATGATCCAATGTTAGATATTCGACAGAGGACAGTTTTTCCGGAAGTAATTTTTTTGCAAGGAAACTTTTCCCCACTTGTCTGGCGCCTTGAATGGAGACGATAGGAGAAAAGCGCATTTTTTTTAACAATAGATTCAATGCTTGTCGTTTACGGGTATGTGCTAATGTCATAATTTATCTTAACCACTGCAATTAATGACTGTCAATGTTCAAAATGACAGTAGTTAATTTACTAAAGTACGTTTTGTAAGTGCCCTTCGTCCCTGACGAAAACCCTGTTTTTGTGCATTTATTCAAAAAATTACCCTATTGTTTTATCCATTTTAGTGTTATAGTTACCCTGTTATTTTATCCATTTCATGTGATTTAAGGATGTTGGGTATGGAAATGTTGCGAGATATTTTAAATGATTTAAAAGAGTGGAAGAAGAGTAGTGAGCGTAAGCCTTTAATCGTTAGGGGGGCACGTCAAGTTGGGAAGAGTTACATAATCAGAGAGCTTGGGAAAAGTTTTCAACAATTTATCGAAATAAATTTTGAAGAGAGTCCATCATATAAAGAGTTCTTTGAGGGTGATTTTGATATAAGGAAACTACTTCTTAATATTGAGGTGGCGACTAATAAAAAAATTATCCCTAACGAAACTTTGGTTTTTTTTGATGAGATTCAAAATTGCCCAAATGCAATTACAGCGCTTCGATATTTTTATGAAAAAATGCCGAATTTGCACATTATTGTTGCCGGTTCTCTTATTGAATTTAGCATTGAAAATATCGGTATACCAGTTGGAAGGGTTTCTAGCATCTACATTTATCCGATGAGTTTTTTAGAATTTTTAGAAGCACTTGGTGAGCATTCGTTATCTCATTTACTTAAAAATCATACGATTCATCATGAGATAGAAAGTAAGTTCCATAATAAGCTTCTAGACTATTTAAAAGAGTATTTGATTGTTGGAGGTATGCCAGAAGCAGTAAAGTCATGGGTAGTCTCAAGGGATGTTAGCAAGGTTAAAATTATTCATAATGATTTGATTGAGACCTATAAACAGGATTTTTCTAAATATGCTAAAAAAAATCAGATAAAATATTTAGAGAAAGTGTTTGAGTCTATTCCAACCCAATTAGGCCATAAGTTCATTTTTAATCATATAGATGATTCTCTTAAAACTAGAGAGCTTCGGCCTGCTCTTGAATTGTTGGTTAAGGCACAAGTGGCCCATATGATTTATAATAGCTCAGGTAATGGCGTTCCGCTTGGTGCTGAAGCTGAGCTTTCATTTTTTAAAATTATCTTGATAGATGTTGCTCTGACACAAACTTTGTTAGGATTAAGCACTAAGGATATACTCCTTGATTTTGATAATTTATTTGTTAACAAAGGTGAGATTGTGGAAGCATTTATTGGGCAGGAGTTATTGGCCTATTCGAATCCTCACCATAAACACACACTCTATTTTTGGCAGAGAGAGAAACAGGGGTCTCGAGCTGAGGTTGATTATTTGATTAGTAAAAATCAGATGATATATCCAGTGGAAGTTAAGAGTGGGCCGACGGGACATTTAAAAAGCATGATACAATTTTTAAAAGAAAAAAAGAGGGATGGCCAAATAGGTTACCACTTCTCGATGCAAAATTTTGCTTCAACTGAAAAAATAAAGAGTATTCCGTTATATGCAGTGGCAAAGATTCCTTAATGTTTAGTTAGTGGATTGTGTTTTAATTTTAATTATCCGCTAATGAAACGAAAGTAGTTGAACTTCATCTATAACTACGATTTTATTTTTTTTGGGATCTATTCTTTGTCTTAAATTTTCAGGATTTAAATTTAAATCAAAAAATTCTTCAGACCTAAGTAGATTAATGATAAGTACATCTTTCTTGAAATTTTCTCTAATTAAAAACGATTTTCCTGTTCCCCTTTCTTCTGCCATGATTCCGAAAATGTAAAGTTGTACTTTACATTTTCGGGAAATATCTAAAGTACGTTACAGGACATTCTTTGCGTCCTATTCATTATAATTTAGGTATTATTAGTGAAAAAATTGAGTTATTCTTCCAGCTATCTTTATCCATTATAGAGGTGCTCGATGTTTTTTGGTAAAAAAGATCATAAAGACGAGTCCAGTTCTACGCGGGCAAAAGTTGTTGCAGTTATTAATCAAAAAGGTGGAGTCGGTAAGACGACGATGGCGTTTAATCTTGCTCATGCTCTAGCAAAGGGTGGAAATAAAGTTCTTTGCATGGATTTAGACCCTCAATCAAATTTGACACTGTTATGTGGATTAAATGGGTGTGAAGGAAAAAATATTTTTCAACTGATGATAAACTCAATCAGAGAGCTTAAGCCTCTACATATTCCGTTGTTAGTGAGTGAAGTGATAAAAAAAGGTAAGGTAGATATTTTGCCAGCAGGCCAAGACCTTTCTGGTTTTGAACTGACGGTGGCAGGAATCTCATCTCCACGTCAGTTAATTCTAAGTAACTTTGCTAAGAAGAGCGGAATGCTTGAGCAATATGATTATGTAATTATTGATTGTCCTCCAACTCTTGGCCTTCTTGTTGTTAATATTCTTTGTCTGGCCCAAGGAGTTGTAGTTCCATTTCGACCAGATGATTTTTCAGGAAAGGGTGTAAAACAGTTTTTCCAAGTATTAGAAGATGTAGATGATATGGGGATCGTGAAGGCCCCAACAATTTTGGCACATATACCAAATCTTGTAGATGGCCGTAGAAAACAAGAGCTGAGCGATCTAGCAACTATATCTGAAGAGCTTCGAACCCTAGGGCGAGGAGCTAAAATTGTTGAACCGTTCTATAATAGAGCAGGGCTCGTAAAATCTCTCTCGCAAAAAAAATCTGTCTTTGATTATAATTCAAGTGAGTTTGTATCTCTTCAGCAGCAGTTTAGTAATCTTTCAGATATCGTAGAGGAGTGGGCAGATGGCCAAAGCAACTAAAAACCCTATTTATGTTGTTACTAATAATGGTAAAGATGTAGAGATCGTTGCGTCTATTGCTCAGATGATCATTGTAAAACTGCATCTGAGACCAGTCCTAGATGTTCTCATCTCCATCATCAAGGGTTTATTAGAATCTGTAAAAAGCTCTGTGCAGTTAGAAATTGTTAGTAATCTGTTGGAAAAAATTATTGGATTGCTCGGTAATTTTAAATTCGCTGTTTAATTATACTATAACGTATAAAAAAATTGACGGCCTTAGTTGAAGTAAGAAATAATCTATATAGATTTTTACTGAAGGAAGGAGTCGATTCATGGAGTCAGGATTTACCGTCTTTAACGATGTCGCACTATTTATGATAGATGGCGGCTTTTTCATGTGGCCAATACTTGGTGCATGGTTGATTGGTATTGGAATCAGCATTAACAAGTTTATCATGCTTAGATCATACGATACTGATGGCCCTTCTTTTATGAACGAGATTCATAAATATATAATCGGTAACGATTCAAAATCTGCGATTAAAATTTGTTCTGATACAAAAGGTGTTCTACCAAAAGTTTTAAAAAATGGTTTAAAAAGAGCTAATCAGAGTTTAGAACAAGTCCAAAATGCGATAGATGCAACAGCACTAGAGGTTATTCCGCTAGTTGATAAGTGGTTAAACTATCTTGGCCTCTTGGCAAATATTTCGACGCTTATGGGACTGCTTGGAACTATCTATGGTTTAATTGATTCGTTTGAAGCGGTTGGTGCTGCCGATCCATCTCAAAAGGCCGCGATTCTTTCTGCTGGTATTTCAAAAGCGATGAATACGACTGCGATTGGTCTCTTATCTGCCATCTCTATAATGGTTATTCACCAAATTCTTGCAAATAAAGCGGAAAAGATTATCTCTCAGATTGATGAGTTCTCGGTAAAACTTTTAGATCTTCTAGGGACAAAAAAGGTTGTCTATGATAGCGGTTTGACGACTGAGTCACCAAGTGAAGAGATTCTTACTGAAGGTAGTGAGGCTTAATGTATAAAAAGCCGAGTGCCAAAAGAAGAAGAAAAAAAGAACCAGATTTGGATTTAGTTCCAATTTTAGATTCTGTTTTTATTTTGATCTTTTTCTTGTTGATGTCTGCACAATTTATAAAAATTTATGAGATAGGGAGCGATCTTCCTATTCTTACAGATGCGCCTCCTCCCAAAGAAGATATTGTTGAAAAGCCTTTGAATTTGACACTGAAAATTGATGAACAAAGAGTTCAAGTTTTTACTGGAGAGAACGCTGAACTTCAGCAGGTTTCTACATTTAATGAGGATGATGCAAATTTTGGTTTACAAGATTTGCACGATTTTTTAGTCGATCTTAAAATTAAAAATCCCAAAGAGAATGTGGTAGCGTTTGTACCGACCGAAGGTGTCTCGTATGATGTTTTGGTTAGGGTTATGGATAAAGTTAGGTGGCATAAAGATGAACATAGTGATGGACCACTATTTAATCAGATAGTTTTTGATAATCTGGTTGAGTAAATTTAAGGAAGAATTGTGGTAGGTAGAAAAAAACCTAGAAATCAGCGAAGAAAGGAAAGAAAAAAGCTATTTAAGCTTGAGATGAACTCTTTGCTCGATATTCTGGTTATCCTCTTAGTTTTTTTAATTAGAAGTTACGGTTCTAGCGAAACTAATATCATAATTCCAAAAGAGATTGTTGTTCCGTTCTCAAAATCGTTAGATATGAGTCACCAAGCTGTTATAGTTCAGGTCTCAAATGATTATCAGATCTGGGTTGATGAAAAGATGGTTGCGGATTTAAAAGCTGATGGAAAAAAAGCGTATGATAAGACTGGACGCAAGATTTGGGCCCTGTATGATAAACTAGTAGAGAATAAGGTCGCGGTAGATGATCTTGCTAAACAGTCCGAGGGTGCAAAAAAGTTTACGGGACTTGTTAATTTGATCATGGACAAACAACTTCCTTATCGAGTGATTAAAGAGATTATGTATACGGCGAGTGAGGCCGGGTATAAAGAGTTTAAGTTTGTTGTTATTTCGGAAGATGAGTAATGAGATTTAAAATTTTTCTTATTTTCATGGTGGTTGCGTTCTCTTGTTTAGCAGGAGAAAAGAAGGTCGATCCCCAAGAGCAAAATGCGAGAAAAAAACTTCTTTATGAGACATTAAATCAAGAGCTAGAAGTTGCAACAATGTTGTCTCAGCAACGAGGCCACAATGATCCTGTTCTTCTTCACCGAATCATTGAAGCAAAACTTCAAGTATTAAAGCTTACTAAAGAAAAAGAGGATAAAAAGTATCTGTTAGTTCTTCCTGATGAGAGGGCCAAACATGATAAAAAATATTTCTTTAAAACGTCTTATGATCTTTATAAATCGGTTGGAAGTTTAGCTGAAAAAACAGTGAATAAGTTTAAAAAGTTTAAAGGAATTGAGGATCTCTTTTTATCGATGGCCTCAACGGCCATTGAGTTTGATGATAGGCCTGTTATCGAGCCTTATTTGCAAAACGCAATTTTGTATTCGGTACCAGAATCAAATACAAGGTATGCCGCATATGGAGCGCTTGGGGATTACTACTATAATGAGAAAAAATTTAGGGAAGCAATTGAGATTTACGAAAAATTGTTAGTAAATACAAAGTACGAATGGTGGGGAAAATACGCTTTTAACAATGCGTGGTGTTTGTTAAAGGTAGATAGAATAGATGAGTCAATCAAACTACTTAAAACTGTAGTTACTAAAAAACCTCTTAAAGGCCAAATAGATTATTCTGAAGAGGCACTTAAACAGGCCTATATGTTTTTTGTCTTATCAATGAGGATTGAAGAGGGTGTTAGTTTCATTGCTAAAAATAGTAGAGGAACTCATGAGCATCTTGTTCGGTTAGCAAAATTAGCAATGGGGAAGGGTTATTTTGACCCAGGTTATAGTGCTTTAAAAGTAGCTGGGCCAATTGTTCAAAATGATAGGGCCAAATTTGTAGATTTAAAGCTGACGATGCTTGAACTTTTTCATGAGTATAGCAAGAGTACGCTTTTTAATGGAACGGCCCTAGTTTTAAAAAATCAGTACTTCTTAAATAAGAAGATGAAAAAAGATGAAGTTATAAGAATGAATGATGCTCTAAAAAAACAGTTAGATTATATCCAGCAGTTTCTTGCTAATCGTCCTTATGACAAAAATGTTCAGAGTATAACAGAGAAAGTTACGGCAACTCACACTATTCTTGGAATTTTAATTGGTAGCGATAAGAAGTATAAAAGGCTCTATCACTTTTTACGTGGAGAGATGAATTTTTACACCGGTGATAATCTTCTTGCTATTAAGTCTTACTATACTGGTTACAAAATCGCAGCGGCCCAATTAAAACAGTATGTATCAGGTAAGCTAAAGCTTGAACAACTTTTTGATGTTGGAGAGGGTGGTGGAACTGTTGATCCAAAACAAGCGTTAGAAGAGTTTTGTAAAAAATCAGCAGATGCGATGCTTGCATCTTTAGGTAAAGATGATCCTAAAAAAATTGATGATAAGTACTATTTGGCCACGTATAGAATCTATTTAAGAATGGCTCCTGCTGATGAGAAATCTAGATTGATCTATCCAAGACTTTTTAACCTCTATTTTAATGATGGTAAGGTTGATAAGGGAGGTAAGGTCGCATATATGTATCGCAAATATTTCCCTGCTGATGGTGAGGATCAAAGAGCGATGGTTGTTAAAGTGATGGATTATTACCAACAGAAAAAAGACATCAAGTTGTTTGTTATTTGGGTGACAGCAGTTGATAAGGGTGCTTTTGAGTTCAAAAAAGATTATATTGATAAGTCGGTCGTCGTTCTTGGTAAGATGAGTTTTATTGACAATATGAACTCTCTTACAACAGCAAAAGATAAAGGACAAAAGGAGAAGGGGCTTGCTAATTATATCTCCTATTTTGAAAATAAAAGATTCTCTCCTGATGTGAGACAAAACTCGGCCAGGAATGCTTCACTACTTTATCTTGAATTAGGTGATACTCCAAACTCTGTTAAGTGGATGTCGATGTGGTTTGGTTCTCTAGATAAAACAGAGCGAGTTCAGCAAGTAGGTGTGGTTAATAGCTCTATTCATGAACTATTTCTTAGAAACGATTTCACTCTGGCATCTAAGTTGTCAAAGGATACTTACGAAGCTACATGTCTTGATAGTTATCCAGAAAAAGATGAGATTTTTAAAAAAGCGGTTTTATATCGGTATGCGGCCAACGATTTTGATGGAACTGTTGGCCTGTTAAGTCACTACAAAGATTGTCAGATTAAACAGAAAAATACAGAGATGTTAGTTAAAGAGATAACGGAACAAAATGTAGTTCCTGCTAAATCTGAAAATTTTCTAACAATGAAAAAAAGTTTTGGAGTTGAGCATAACCTCCTTAACTATTTTTTAGAGCTAGAGTTTGATATCTATCTGTTGTCGCTTGATTCAAGTGATAACGCTTTAGCAACAAAACTTGAAACAGATTTATTAGATAGTAAAGATGAAAAAGTAAAATCATACTTCATTGCAAAAAAACTTATCGAGAGCTTTGATAAAGAGACAAAAGTTCAGCTAGAGTTTCCTCAGGAAAAGTTTCATGAGATTTTACAAGGTAAAATTAATAAGCTTCAAGAGCTTTCTGGAATGGTCGTAGCTCTTGCAAATAAGGGACATCAGGCAACAACTATTCTTGGATACTACTTTTTAACTAGAATCTATTCTGAATTAGCAGATGAAGTGGATAAGTTTATTCCACCCGTGGATGATAAAGAGTTTTTGGCAAGTTATCGCGAGAATATGGCCAATTTAATTAATCCGTTAAGAGAGCGTGCAAAAAGTTTTGTAGCTGAGGGCCGAGCGCTTGCTAGTAAGAATGAGATTCTTTCAATTGAGACTTATCGATTATTGCCGAAACAGAAAAATCTCCCATTTGATATAAAGTTCGCCTCTATTTACGAGGGAATTTTTATGGATAGAGTAGGTGTCACATTAACCAAATAATTTCATTAACTATATTTTTATTTCTTATCTCATGTGCGTCTGAAAAAATTGTATTAAGACAAGAAAATGGTGAAGCCGATCTGTTAGCAAAAGAGTCATTTCGAAAAACTAATCTTGATACAATTGAAAAGCAGCTTGATATAGATGGCCCAGTTGTACTATGTCACAAGGGAGATTTTAAAGAGGGTTATAAAAAATTCCAAGAGCTATTTGATAATAATAGAGAAAAAGCGAGTTATTGGAATCAACTTGGAACTTGCCATTTTTTAGAAGGGAATTTGTTTAAAGCAAAGCTCTACTATCAATCCGGCCAAGCGTATGCGAAAACTGATATTGAGAAATCGATCTTTTTTAATAACTTTGGAGCGCTTGCTAATCATCAAGAAAATAGAAAAGTAGCGTTCACTCTTTTTCAACATGCAGTAAAACTTAACCCTGCTAATTTGACGGCACGTTTTAATTTAGCAAATCTTTATTTAAGATATGGACTAATAGATAAGGCGATTTCCTCTTTTGAGTATTTAATAAAGTTTGCCCCAGAGGATAAAGAGCTAATTAATGGCCTGGCACATGCTCATTACTTAAATGGTGACTTAAAGAGAGCGAATTTCTATTTTGAAACTTTGCCGAAGCAGTTTGTACCAAGAAGAGGAATTAACTCAACAAGGGCACTAGTTACTCATTTGCTAGGTGATTCGCAAAAGGCACTTACTATTTTAAAAGAGTCTAAAGATGAGAATAGTTCGAAAATTAATAAAGAGTATTCTCAAGTGAAAAATTTTATCGAGAGCGAAATAGAAAGAGTAAAAGACGAAAAAGAGGCAGCAGAAAAAGCTGCTGCAGAAAAAAAGAAGACCGATGCTCAACCTGTTGAACAACCAGTTCCTGATGTGAAGGAGAATAATAAGTGACATCTGGTGAATCAAATATGTGGCAATTAGATCCGGCAGATGGCAAGGGCCGCCCGTTTTATATTCACAAAGAGAAGATTTTAATAGGTCGAGCTGAAACAAACGACATCGTTATAAAAAATAGCGCAACCTCTTCAGTGCATGCTTGTATCACGCTTACAGCGACAGAGGTGCAGTTGTCTGATATGGGCAGCACGAATGGAACATTTGTAAATGGAGAAAAAGTTGAGACTGCCGTTCTAGATCCAGAAGATGTTATAAAATTTGGAGAAGCTGAGTTTGTTTTACGGCCACGAATGGCATCAGGAACAACAAAACTTAATTTAAACGAGTTAGGCAACTCTACTTCAAAAATAGATTTAACCAGTATAGGGTTAAAACAAGATGCGCCAAAGCAAGAAGAGATAAAAAAAGATGTTAGACCACAGAATTTTGCAGGAAGAAAAGGAAAAATACAGATACCAGAGGCCCCTCCTCCTGTTACGACTGGTGTCTCAAAAGATTTACGAGAGCTTGAAGAGTTATTAAATGGGCCCGACGTTGCGCCTGAAGCGAGAGGAAGTAAGGGGGTTAGAGATAAAGAGGTCGTGACGTTATTAGACATTGATCCTGATATGCTCTATTCAGAGTTCATCTCAGAAGATAAAGACGTCGTCCATCCTATTTTTAATTATGACATTCACCGTATATCAGTTGAGGTAATGGTTTTAGTTAGAGAGATTGTCCTCTCTATTGATTATATCGACATGTCAAAAAATGCTAGTGTTATGGCCGTGGGGAAAGGTAAAAGTAGTACAAAAATAGTGCTAGATGCTTTTGAGTCTAGGCATAAACAGCAGTTTTTAAAAATAAAAGATGGCGAGCTTCAAATCGTTCCACTAGAAGGATTTTCATCACTTTGCTTTTACTTAAACGGCAAAATTGTAAAAAATAGTAAAGAGGCGCTCTCTTTAGTTAAAGGAGATTTTGTCCAGTTTATAAATGGACAGTTAAAAGTTTTTGTTAGAATAGTTAGTTCTCCACCTCAGATATTACCTCCACCGTTTTTAGGTAGAGATGGTTCATTAAAAAAATATATCTATCCGCTTCTTGCAGCAGGATTGCTGTTTGCTGTTATTATGTACAGTATAAAATTAGAAAGAAGAGTTGATACAGTTAAAACGGCAGAGAGGATTACAAAAATTTTAATCAAGAGAGATTTGCCTAAATTAGTTCCGACTCCAAGGCCAGTAAGTTCAAAACCAGAAAAGAAAGAAGAGGTGGTGCAAGAGACTCCTGATGCACCCAAACCTTTAGAAGAGCTGGCAAGAGATGTAAAAATAGTAGATAAGACTCCAACGAAACGCGAAGCAGTCTCAGTAGAGAAAAGTAGAAAGGTCGTCGAGAGGAAGCAGACGGTTGTTCGGCCAAAACCTGTTTTTCAAAAAATTGATTTTAAAAATACTCTAACTATGCTTGATAAGAAAGGTGGAAACATCAAAGCAAAACCGTTTGAGTTTAACATTGGTGGTAATCTAGGTCTTGCTGATAGTAAATCTATTAAAGTTGATAAGGTCGCGATGGCCCAGATAGAAGGTAAACTGGATAGTTTGCTTACTGGTCAAAAAGCGTTGAGTGAAGTTACTGGGGCAACGGGTATCTCTTCTAAAAAAGGTTTTGCGTTTCCAAAAGTATTTAAAAAAACAGTTGTTCTTGGAAGTATGGATCCAGATGAGGTCAGAGAGATTCTTGATCAGTATATCCCACTTTTTCGTCATTGTTATGACCAAGAGCTTGAGCGTATGAATAATAAAATTAAAGGGACAATGCAGTTAAATTTTGAAATTGGAGCTAGTGGTAGGGTAACAAAGGCAAACATTATGCTTCAAAAAATGGATTTTTCTGAAGAGGGTAAAGGTTGTGTTAGAAATGTTTTAAAAGGAATACAGTTTCCTAAACCAAAGGGTGGCGGAGTTGTTGAGATTAAGCAACCACTCAATTTTGAATCTATCGATTAGATCGGGAATTACTTGAAAAGTTTATTGGCGAGCAAGATTAGTTTCAAAGAGTATTTTGCAGATATACTTTTTGATTTGGTTAATATCAAAGAAAACAGAAATATTTCTACCTCCGTTATTATTAATCAAATATTTTTTACAGGGCTCGAGGCCGTAACAATAGTCTCGGTAGTATCGTTGCTTCTTGGTGCAGTAATTATTCAACAAGGGTACATGGTGCTTGACACTCTTGGCCAACGAACTTTAATTTATAATATTTTAGTTAGCGCTATCATTCGAGATTTTGGCCCGTTTATTGTCTCGTTTATTATTCTTGCAAGATCTGGAACTGCGATATCTACGGAACTTGGAAACATGATGATAAATAAAGAGATTGATGCACTGAAGGCCTTTGGTATTTCTCCAATTTCTTACATTGTTAATCCTCGAGTTGTTGGAGTAGTTATTTCGATAGTGGTGCTGATGATATACTTCTCAATTTTTGGAATTTTTGGAGGGTATCTGGCCAGTACAATGTTCAATGCATTACCATTTTCAGATTTTTTTAATAATTTTATTGGAACGCTTCGCTTGATTGATATAGTTTTAATGATTACAAAATCAGCACTGAGTGGCTTTGCGATAGCTGTAATTTGTAGTTATCATGGACTAAGTGTCAAAGTCGCTTCTACTGAAGTTCCTCAGCGTAATATTATGGCCGTAGCTCATAGTGTGTATGCAATTTTTGCGGTTCACCTTCTTGGTGTTTTGGCCCATGTTTGGGTGATGGGCCTAATATGATTGAGATTAAAGAGCTCTCTTATAGTTTAGATGGCAAGGAAATTTTCAATAAAGTAAGTGCTAAGTTTTCTCCAGGACAAATTATTACGGTATCAGGCCACTCTGGAAGTGGTAAATCGATGCTACTTTCCATTCTTCAAGGTTTAAAGTTACCAAGTAGCGGAGACGTTCTTCTAAGCGGTACATCAGCGATCTGTTTTCAAGTCCCAGCGTTAATTTCAAATCTAACTGTTGAGCTAAACCTACTCCTAGCTTTAGATGTAAAATTTCCGACTATGTCGCTCAGGGAAAAGGTAGCGATAATAAATGATGCTTTAAACGATTATGATCTATATTCAAAAAAAGGTGATCGGCCCGCAATGTTATCACTTGGCCAACAATATTTAGTGGCATTGATAAGGTCATTTATTTTTCGGCCAGCAAATTTTTTATGGGATGAACCATTTGTTAACATAGATGAAGCGTATCATGATAAGATAAATGATCAGCTAAATCGTCTGATAGAAGAAAAAAGTTTGGTAGTTTTTTTTACTAACAGAAAAGAGATTGTGAAGTGTTATGGACAAACCAAGTTTATAATAGAAGATAGAGTGTTAAAAAATTATGAAATTTAAATATCAACATAGAAACACATTAGTTCCAGTATTTGTTGCCATTGCCGTCGGGTTGTTGGTTATGTTTATCACACTGATTGCTATCAACAATAAGTTGTTTACCTCTAAGATCCCTTTTTACTTTGTCATGAGTAGCGCCGAAGGGTTGCAAAAACATCCAGCTATAAAGTTTAAAGGACTTGAAGTTGGAAAAATTAGTGATTTTAGTCTTAACTCTTCTAATAACGTAATTGTTAATTTTTATATTTATAATAACTTTAGAGATAAAGTGGTTCAATATAGTGTTCTTTCTCCTGTTTATGGAATAACTGGTGAGATGACTCACTTTGAATTAGTTGTGCCAAAATATTCTGAAAAAAATATTTTGGTTCAACCTAACGAATTGGTTCCTTATGTTAATTCTGAACTTGGAAGAAAATATGTTGATGATGGTTCGATCGTTATTCCAGAAGAAGGGTTCGGTGGAATTATGTCTAAACTGAATGAAATTTTAGAAGGATTAACCACTCAGCGAACAGTCTATAAACTTGATACCACGATTAAAAATCTTAGTGATGTGTTAGCAACTGTTAACTCGGTATTAAGTAGAGTTGATCATACGATTGCTGGCTCATCGGCCCCCGAGGGAATTCTCGGTAGAGTTGGAGGTGATGCTGTAACTAAAAGTATGAACCGACTGGAACATATCCTTGGTTATCTTGAAGAGACGCTTGCGGTATTACACCAGAGTAGAAAAGAGATCGCTCCAATGATCTCTAACCTTAATGAGACAATAAAAAAACTTAACAACACTCTTAAAGGCGTTAACAATAATCCACTTATCAAGGGCGGAATTCCTAAAGAGAAAAAGTATACTGGGGTAGAGTTAAATGATTAAGTTAGCTGTGTCGTTACTACTCTTGAGTTGTTTAGGATGTTCTTCAACTTCTGAAAAAAGTTATAAAAAAACAGATGTTGAGAGCAGAGCAGATGAGTATTCACTCCTTGGTGATAAATTTAGAAATGAAAAAAAATACCAAGATGCTTTAACTTACTATCAAACATCAGCTGATCTTTATTTGTTAAAGGGTAGTAAGGAAAAATATCTTTTGGATCAGTTAAAACAGTGTTTGGTATTGTTAAAAATGGAAATGAGAGAAGAGTTCAATCTTCTATTGTCTAAAGTTAAAACTTTTAACCAACTTGAAAATCTTGCGATGGATAAGCAGATTTCGTATATGGAAGCACGTGCGCTTTATGAAAAAGGTAATAAAGCTGAGGCAAATGTAATTATCCAAAATTTGATTAAGAGTTATAGAGATGATGAGTTTGAACAAATGGCCTACTATCAATTTTTTTTCGCCAGTCAAAACTTATCTCTCTTGACAGAGATTGAATTTCGTCAACTTGAACTTAGTTTTGAAGAGATTAAGAAGTTATATGATTCAAGGAAGCTTCAAAATATCGAGCTAATGCCATTTTCAGCTGTAACTATCTCTCAACTTTACCTCGGCAAGGGGATGATGAGTGTTGCGTTTAATCACATCAGTTTAACAGATAAAATTTATTTGGATTTAGAGTTAACATCAAAGAGAGACCAAGTGTTACAACTGTATGTAGACTATTATGAAAAATCTAGCGATTCAGCTAGGGCCACCTATTACAAAGATTTGCTTGTAAAGTTTCACGAGTTAATGAGTAAGTATAATTAGATCGTCTTGGCGAAATTGTTGCAATGAACAGTTAAGTGTTATTGTATTTAGACATCATTACGACAAGTTATCCATGAACAACTGTCAAATATTTTTACAGTTGTTTACAGGTAAACCATGGGGCATAGATCGATGAAGATTTTTGTAATTTTAGCAGTTTTTCTATCAAGCAGTTTCACCATTAGTTGTGGAAATAAGAAAGATGGTATTGATCGTGAAAATAGTAATAATTATCAGAATATAGTAGATGCTTTAAATATTGAAGATAGTGATAAAGCGCTGGCCCTTATCAATGAAGAATTACAGCATGGCCCCGATAATTTAGAAATTAAATATCTTAAGGCGCAAGCATTATCTTTAAAGGCCGATGTAGATGTTTATAGCCTCTTTCCTATTGTCAAAATGAAGCTCTTTGACGTGGCAATGACTGAGTGGCACGCAATGAATGAGTTTTCAAAAAAGACTAAGGGTGGAGTTAGTGATACTTTAATTGGTCAGAATAAGTTTAAAACATTAGAAGATATAGACGAAGCAAAGAAGAAAATTGAATTGATGCCAGATGATGACATTACTTATAAGTTAAACTTTAAAGACGAAAGAGTTAGCAGATTTTCATATCCTGAATATTCTAAAACAGGAGAAAAAGAGAAAGTAAATATTAGTTGTTCGGTACTCTTAGTCATTGATTCCAATATCTTTAATGGACTTAATACTTTACAAGAATCTTTAGTGACGGAAGCATCATACATTAAAGGTGAGCAGGAGGAACCAAGTTGTTCTGTTTTATTACAACAGTACAAAGATTTTTATATTTCAAACTCTGGTAATTTTGTAAAATTCCGAGTCAAAAATCAAGCGTTACTAGAGTTAGAAAAGAAAAAAGAGAACTTTAAAGCTAGAAAGGTAACTGAGTCGTACATAAATGCCGTGTATGCCTTGTATGATTCAATCGGTGTTATAAAAAAAGTTCCCGATATTGATCAAGAAAAATCAGCTTATATTTATGAAGCATTAGCTATTTTAAAATTTGTTATGCAAAAAACAGATAAAGGTTCAAGGTTGTGGAAGAATTCTCAACAGCAAATTGGGCTTTTGGCCGGGTATCTAATCTTAAGCTCAATTAAGGACTCTTTTGATTTAGAGAAAGTGGTTGAACCAACAGATTTTGTATGCCAAGTAAAACCTGAAAATGTTGTTAAAAATTATTTGAACTATTTAACTGGATTTCGGTATTTAACTTCGATTATACTTGATACTGAGTTTTATACTAAAAACAAGAAAAATGTTGACCAGATCAATGATTACTTAAATGAGGCCCCGGAAACTCTTAGCGATGATCAGACTAATAAGATTATTAATGCTTGTACCGATTACGCTGCCGAGAGTTGTTAGCTTCTGTTATGTTTTATTTGCAACTAATGCATTGGCAATTGTCACTACACATCAGTTAAAACCTAATGGTAGTATAGATACGATGTCTTTAGGCGGTGCTTGTTCAACTATTCCAGGAACTAATTTTTCAGTTCGTTGTAATCCTGCACTTTTTCCCTACTCAAAAGAAGAAGGCGTCCTAATTGCTATTGCAGGGAAGGCAGATGGCGATTCGATTGATAATGGAAGGGATCTTATTTTTGAACCTATCTCGGAAACTCTTATCAGAAAGCTTTTTGAAGAAAAGAATTTTAACTCGTTTACTTTTAACTCCGATTTTATTTTTAAAACATCATTCTTTGAATTGTCGTATGCGCCATACTATTTGTTAGCTGATATTTATATTTTTAATCCTGCGTTCCCTGAGATTTCTTTGAATATGGCCAATAGAGAGAATTTGCGTTTCACGAGCGGGTTTACTGTAGGAAGTATGAATTTTTTGACTACTGAATTTACTCTTACTTCTGGTGCTGGAGTTTATTATTATGAACATGCTTATGAGAATACTGTTTTTTCATTGTTTGATTTGACTGTAGAAAATCCAGAGGAGCTTATACATATAAAAACTCTTTATGGTGTTGGGGCGGATGTCGGTTTTTTTCTTGATAATAATTCATCATTCTTTCCGCGTTTGGCGATGCAGATTAAAAATATGAACAGTAAGCTTAAAACTGCCGATACTTCAAGTATACCATTTCTTCAGACAACGCAGTTTCTTTTTGAAACATATTCAACCGTTGGAATTGGTAAAGGTATTAAAACTTTGTACGGTGGTATAGATCTCTCGTTTGAATTTCCTTTTTATGATTACTTTGGTGAAGTAGAAATGGATCATGCCACAATCTCTTCACGTTATAATATAAGTTTATTCTCAGTCCTGCTTGGTTATGGGAAATTTTATAAAAATATTGGTCTTCGGTTTGATTCGAAAAATTTTAATGTTGGTATTTCTTATGCACAGGAATCAGATATGGGCCATTTGCAATCTTCTGTTGAAAAATCAGTTTATACTGGGATTGATATTATTTTATGAAAAGATTTACCCTAATTTTTTTATCACTTCTTCTTTTTATCTCTTGTGTAGAGTCGTGGGCCAAAGAAGTTTCCAGTAAGAAAAAATCATCGGTTAACTTCTATCTTGCCCAAAGAGAAAAAACTGAGAAAAAATATCAGTACAATGCTTATGAGAATTTAATATCAGGCGGCGCCGCTTTTTTAATAGGAAATGTTGGTTATATTGTTTCAGAAGATAGTGCTGTTTTACAGCTTGCCTATGCTGGAGTTCAAACCATTGGCATTATTAATGTAGGCCAAGGAATTTATGCTCTAACATCTCCAAATGTTGATGCGAGTTTTTATAACATGATTACAAACGAGAAAGTTACAGCATATACAAAAGAAGAGATCGCTAATAATCTTCTCCTGGTTTCGGCACGAGAAGCAAGGGCCAAACGTTTGTCGCTATTTTATTCTTCAACCTTACTAGCGATACAGTATTTCCTAAATGCAACAGTCTATGATTCAAATGGAAAGATTAAAAATATTTACATTTTTCTTGGTGGCATAAATAGCATCGTCTCGGTGTATACAGCATTTTATAAAAGTGATTCAGAAAAGTATCTTTTTGGAAAAAACTTAGATCTAGTTCCATTCGCATTTAGATCACAAGGTGACTTTTCCTATGGCGCTAATCTTTCTTTTCGTTTTTAATCGCTAACTCTTCTGATCTCTTTCTCTCTTCGTTTTTCTCTTTAATTTGTTCGATCTCTTCTTTGCTAAGCTCTCGATCAAACCCTTTAATTATTACAGACATTGTGCTGATTTTTGTGGCCTTGTCTTGTATTACGATGCTACCAGGTACATTATTTTCTATTATTCGACCATATTTAGACGTTAGAGGTCTCATCGCACGAATTGCCTCGTGTAGCTGTCCTTGTTTAAAATTTTTAAACATGAACGTCACCGAATAGAAGTCACTGTTTTGCGGTAGCTGCGGCAGTGCTTGTGCATCGATAGTTAATGATGGAAGTGAGTTGTACCTTATATCTCTAGCGCGTATTATGCTGTATGTATCTTTTTCACTGGTAGGAATACGAGCATACTCATTTAGGTCTAGAAAGTAACTGAGTAATGTATCAGCATTTTCAGCAGTAATTGCCATATTTGGAGTCACTGTGATGCCCCCTCTAATATTTTTTGAATCATAAATATATTTCTTGCCTGTTATTTTACTTACATGCTCAATGCATTTTTTTAGTTCACTACATTCATTGACTGCGAAAGCACTTACACTAATTAAATTAAGAATAATTAATAATAACTTCATCATTTTTCTCCTGTTTCGGTCTTCGTTTTACAAGTAGTTACTTCAATACTAGTTAATTTTGTATGATAATTTTTTTTTTGTAAATCTAAAACTTTTGCCTGTTTGTCTATTTCTTCATTGATTAT
>DYOQ01000027.1:0-1137 GCA_020720455.1 Bdellovibrio sp. | reverse complement strand
TTCCACCCAATTCCACCCAATTCCACCCAATTAATTTTTTAAACGCCATTTTGCGCTACGGCCTTTACCTGCGTATTCAATGAGATCTAGTCGTTTTAATGTAGTAAGATCATCTTTGACTGTATCATATGGTGTTTGACTCGATAGTTTATTAATAATTTCTCTGAGTGCATATGGCCCAGAAGATAAAATATTTAATATCTCTTTTTGTCTGGCAGTAACTGAGAGCGCAACACTGTTTTCTTTAGAAATATATTCTCTATTGTTAAAGCGGACAACAAAATGGCCTGATTGTTCAAAGAAATCTGGTGACGAATGGCCAGCTTGTTTGCATAGTGAAATAATTTTTTGAGTGCCACGGCCCCATTGTTCAACAAGACCACAACGATAAAAAACACTAGAGATGATTTCATTGCGGCGGACTGATCGATGCTCGATTTTGAGATCATCTATTTTGATGCCAGAAGGAAGAGTTCCGGGACTCCAAATTTCAAGTCTATCATCAAAGATCGCAATACTGATAGACATTCCACTAGTTGAGTAGTCACGATGGCAAAGAGCATTTACTAAAGCTTCTCTTAATGCTTCAAGTGGAAATAATAGTTGATCTTTTCTTTCTATGTCTCCATAATGTATTTTTCCAGCTATCGGTAAATGACGTTTTAAAAATAAAATTCCTTCATCGAGAAGGTGAAATGCATTTCCATATTCTTGCCTACTATCTATAAACTCAGTTTTATCTACTCCTTTAAACCTAGCAAGCATTAAAAGATGTTGAGATATATTATTGGGGCCAAATAGAACAGTAGCAGCATTGTTAAGCTTCTCATTTGTTGTGAGGCCAAGCTTGATAACTAAATCGGAAATATCCTGACCTGAAGATTCTGGCAATCTGCCGTTTTCAATTCCTCTCCGAACAGTGCCAAGAACCTGTTCTTGGTTGAGGTCATCAACAGTTGCTTCTGTTACAATTTTTTCCCAGTTATATTGGTAATTATTGCGCTTAAAAAGAAGTGCTTCATATTTTTGTTGTGAGAGGTATTGGGTAGTATTTTGAATTCGTTCATAGGCCCTGTTATTAAAAATAAAAGGCGGTTCTCCAATTGGTAGAGCTTCAATTATAATTGCTTGTCTAAC
>DYOQ01000026.1:35386-37633 GCA_020720455.1 Bdellovibrio sp. | reverse complement strand
CAGCTGCCTATTCACAGACATCAACAAGAAAACAATTCCGAATTGGTATAATTATAACTCCAGCGGAAATTCTTTTTTTAAGAAGTTTTATATTAAAGCAATGGCATATCTGTGTGGATGGGCCATTGCTTTTTTAGTATGCACCATCAATCAAAAAAGGCCAACTTTTATCTTTGCGGCCTGCTACAAAAAAATGCCCGAAATTTTTGGATTTTGAGAGGGGATTGCTAGGTTAATCCAATTTTGGGTGAAAAATACAGGGTAATTGGAAAATATTATTATTAGTCGATTTCTCAGCTAAAGAATTTATTTATCCTGTCGATAAACTATTGTGATTTTCTATAATGAGGAAAATAAAATGAAGTTATCATTAATTTTATCGCTTTTAATTTCTACAACAACGATCCTGGCAACAGAGTCACAATTTGAGCTTATCGGAAAGGGTAAAGTCATAGAGGGCGATCGGCCAAGTCAGGTTACAGAGACGCGGGTAAGGCCTGGTTCTGGTGCTAACGGTGGTAGGGGAGCAGGTGGTGGTAGTAGCGATGAAAGTGATGATGCAAAAAAGGCTAAGGCCGGTGTCTGCAAAGATGTTCATCGAATGTTGCCGCTTAGTTTGCTTTATCGATTGATTGATTATACGAGTGATTTTAGAGTTGATTGGCAAGATGAAAAAAAGAAAGATAAAATTGTCATTGAGTTTCCTCAATACATTGCTCACTGTATGGATTTACAGATTGAGGCAAAACAGATTGATAACAACGTCTATATTTCAGCAAAAAACATGTCTGACGATAAAAGTTATGATGGGATCGATAGCGAGATAATGTTTCATAAAAAATATCTTGAGTGTCTAAAGAATGTGGAAGAGACAGATGAGCATGGGACAGCGCTTGTAGATAGGACGTCGGAGTTTAATAGAGATTGGAGAAACTATTCTAAAACTAAGCCATTTCACATGGAGTTACCAGTTGCTCTAGATAGAACCCAAACGATGAAGGTGTTCTTTGAATCTCCGCCAACATTAGTTAGAGGTTACCGGTCGGCATTTGGCAAAGGTGTTGCGTGGGGGCCAAAAGGGACATGTGGTATGGTTGAACAGCTTCAAGAAAATGAGATTGTACTAAATACTCTAGAGGATGTTTTGGTGAATGAGGCCCAAGTTACTTGTAGCAGCGGCGATCCTTTAAAGATTAGACAGATGATTGATAGACTAACTGATGCTCCAGGTGATGCTGAAAACATGAGAAATATTCGTGCAATTCTTGATCATTCTTATGACGAGGCACTAAGAGATAGTGTTAATAATCATGTTAAAATTTTGCAAGAAATTTCAAGAGAGATTGTTAAGGCAAGAGATGAAGATGAGGTGCATAGCTTAACGGAAGATCTTGCAAGTAAAATGGCAGAGGCCAATGAACAAGTAGTGAAACCGATTACTCAAAAAATATTGGCCCTAAAACAGTTAGCTCGTGGACTTTCTGGTGAAGAGCGAAGAAGAGTTAAGAGAGAGTTGAAAGAGTGGGGAACAGCTCTTTCAAGAATGAAGAGAGGGATTGAAAAGGGTGTTCTAGATAAGGCAGCGGAGTTTGCTGATTATAATGCAATGGAGATTAAGCAGTTTCAAACAACAGTTGATGTATATTCAAAAGACGCATTGGCCGGAAAGGTTGCAAGTTCAGATGATATTAATAAGCAAAGGATGAAATACACGGATAAAATTTTTAAAGAGACAGATAAGTATCAAAGAGATGAATTTCAAGAAGCTGAGGAGAAATATCTTGCGTACAATGGATATGTCAGTTTTTATCCAAAATATAAGAAAGAGGGTGAAAACGCTAGAAACAGGTACTACGATACGTATGAGAAGTATCGCAAGCTATCTATGGAAGCCTACAAAGATCAACAAAAATATTGTAATCGTAGTGCCTCTAAGACGAGTACTTATAAATGTTCTGTTGCTCGAAAAAAGATTGAGGTTTATGCAAAAAGGTTGAAAAAAATTAAGTCAAAAACAGAGGGAAAACTTGATAAAGCAGATGAGTTTAAGAGTATTGAGATTGCAGGAATCATGGCAAGGGGTGAACATGAAGATGATGGTATAGGATCTTGGAAATACTCTTCGATTATGGGTAACTATGAAGACAATGATTATAGTTCATTCGGAATGGGTGGAAACTCCGTGAGTGATTATGTGCTAGAGTCAGATTTGTCTATGGTTGAAATGAATGGAATGAATGGAATGAA
>DYOQ01000026.1:0-35286 GCA_020720455.1 Bdellovibrio sp. | reverse complement strand
ATGTGCTAGAGTCAGATTTGTCTATGGTTGAAATGAATGGAATGAATGGAATGAACGGAATGAATGGAATGAACGGAATGAACGGAATGAACGGAAGAATGAATGGAATGAATGAATGGAATGGAACGTATGGAACGAACGGAATGAATGGAAGAATGAATGGAATGAATGAATGGAATGGAATGAATGGAACGAACGGAATGAACGGAAGAATGAATGGTGAAATGGGCAGCGGTACTGTCCTTCGCTATTAAACTTGAACGAAATAAGTTAGATCTAAAGCTAGATTAAAAGTTAATAATCGTGTTTAGTTGTCCAACGAAAGAGTTATGTTTCTTCAGCGTGTGCGCAGAATCGTTAGTAAAGGTGTAGTAATCGCCTACGAAGTGATATCCAAGCAGAGTACCAATCGTGATTGAACTGTTCCATTTATAGTTTAGATCAAAATCTAATTCGTAACCCATATCATCGTCTTGAGCAATTGTTGAGGTATATGCCTCTCCGGTTAGATGATTAAATGCAGTACTGTTGCCACCAGCAGCTACTTCATTAGCAATAGCATGAACAAGAGCACCACCAAAATCCCAGTTTTCAGAGAGATATTTTACGTAAAGTTTGGCATATTTTGCGTTGACGATATATGAATCATAAACGCTGTAGGTGTTGGGGTCACTAACGGCCAGCATGTTGTATCTGAACATTAGGTGGGCAATTTGATAATTTGGATTCAAATACATCGCCTCAAAGCTTGATCCAGATCCTGCACTACCACTAGCACTACCAGCATTAATTCCAAGGGTTAATGTTTTGCTCATATTGTATTTTGATTCAAAGACGACTGCTTTAGCTTTATATTTTGCAATGTCTGTATTGTTATAAACGTATCCAATCTCTCCACTCATGATTGGAACTTCAACTTGAAAAGTGAAATCACCAAATGTTTGTTTAAAGTAGAGATCGGTAATTTTGACGTTAGTCTCTCCTAGTGGCCTTGACGTTCCATCTGCCTCACCAACGATATTGTTGTTTGCATGGTTGTTAATTTTTTTTCCATAGAGTAGCCCGAAGCCAGTACCTTTTTGGTGGTTCTCATAAACAATGCTTGTTCCATACTCTTTTGAGTTTGTTGCCCTTGTTAAACTATCATCAGAAGAGACTTTTCCCATGTATGGATCAAGTTGAAAGTTCCCGAGCTTAATTTTTGCTGTGATTCCATCTCTAACGAAAGTGTGGCGATCCCAAAGATTTTTTCCACTGTTGATAACTGCTCCTAAACCATAATTGGCATCGTGCCTTCCGATTACGTAGGTTGCAGTATCAGAGTATAGTTCCATGTAGATTTTTGTCAGGTGAAGTTGAGTGCTGTCATCACTTGAAGCATTGTTTTGCATATAAAGGGCGTGGCCCATGTCATTACTCTTGTTCTGTTTAGTAGCATCACCAAGTCTTCCTCCTCTTCCGTATCCGGTGGTAATTTCACCTTTAATTGAAGCAGAGTCATTGATAATGATATCAGGAGCGAGTCTTAAAATATAACTTTGAAAGGAGGCGTTCGCATGGCCACCACTTGCAAGAGGGATTTGTTGAGTTCCTGCGTTGCTAAAGCTGGTAGCATAATCACTTTTTGCAAATGTATCAATCAAGGTTGTGTCTACGCCAAACTTTCCGTGCCAGTCTATAGGCATGGAGAATGAAGTTAGCGGAGTGATGATCATGATTAAAGCGATTGATTTAAAAAACTTGGCCACAAAAAACTCCTTCACAAAACGGTTATTTCCTTAGATAAGCATTGATGATATAATTTGATTATTAAACTGGCAAATCGAGTTATTAACCCATGTCTAAAAATTTGAAACTATTTCTAAAGCTCAGCGTTGTTTTTTTGCTGTCGGTCACTGCTATTATGGCCATAGTTATTGTTGTATTGATCGTGCAGTTGCCAGTTGGAAGAATGGTTGATGTTAGCAGACCTGAAACCGTCATTAAAGAAAATCCGGAGCGTATAGAAATGCTTGAAGCTGGATCGGCCGTTGATATGAATGAGCTAAAAACCTACTTGGCTTTTTCAGGATATGATTTTGCAGTTAATAGATGGCTTAGCACAAATAGTGAAAAAGGGTTCGTTTCTAAATGGGGAGAGGACCGAATTTTAATCAAAGAAAATATAAAGCTTGATTCGCTACGGGTAAATGAGTGTCAAGACCTTTACTGTTACCAGCACAGAATTCCGTTTGATAACATGAACCCGTCACTCTGGAAGGGTTTGATTGGAATAGAAGACTATCGTTATTTAGACCATTTTGGATTGGATGCGATCTCTCTTTTTCGAGCTCTGGTCGCAGATATAAAAGCGATGAGTATGGTTCAAGGTGGCTCTACTCTTACACAGCAGCTTGTAAAGAATCTATTTTTAACTAATCGAAAAGATTTCACTCGTAAGTTTGTAGAGCTGGTTTATTCTGTTTACTTAGAGGCAAGGTTTAGCAAAGAGGAGATTCTTGAAGCATATTTCAATGAAGTATGGTGGGGAGTAGTTGGCGGAGTTAGGGTTAAAGGTGTTTTTGCTGCTTCAGCAAGTTATTTTGATAAAAAACTTCACGACTTAGACCCCTATGAGGTGGCCATTTTAGTATCGCTCTTAAAGGGGCCATCATATTACCATCCTGTTAACCATACTGATCGATTAAAAACAAGAGTGGCCACGGTTTATCAAAAGTTGGTTGAGCTGAAAATGTTTCCAAATAGGAAGTCTGATGTTTGGAATGATAAAGAGTGGAACAACTGGGTTTCCTTGTTAAAAATTAAAAATAGATATAAATTTCCGCGCAACATTTGGTGCGCGATGAAACAAGATCCTGGTTATTTGAGCCGTTTTGAAAGTTATGTTTTTCATGGTGCTGCTGAAAGAGTTCTTGAACAAATTAGTAGTAAGGTTGGGGATAGGGATGTTTCAGTAAAGGCCACACTCAGGAACTATCTTAAGAATGATTCAGTTTATAATTACTACTCGAAATTTGAAAGAGATGCGATAGGCGCTATCAACGAAGAGAAACATCAGGTGGGCAGTGTGCTTAAGCCGATACTATATCGTGAGTTTGTGTCCCTTGGGAAAAATTTTAGCGATATGGTTTCAATGGATGAGCTCACTTTGCAGCTTAAGTCTGGTGATTGGACTCCTCGTGATCACGACAAAGGAGATATTAAAGAGATAACGTTGCTTGAGGCTTTAAAAAAATCTTATAACAAGCCTGTCATTCGGATTGCTAGAGAACTTGGCTTTGGTGAGTTAGAGAAAAAGTTAATGCCAATCATTCCAGAATTTAAAACTCCAATCTCAGAGTTTCCAGCACAACTTTTAGGAGCTATAGAGCTGTCTCTTAATAGGGTCGAAGAGTTATATGTTTCTTTTATTGATCGAGAGTGCAAAGTTTCTTGGGATGCTTCTATTATTAATCTACTTTCCAATCCAAGTGAAACTACAATTAGTGGCGTAGTAAGCAAAGAACTTCAGGAAATGCGTTTTTTTGGAAAGACCGGAACTACAAATAATTCATTTGATAACTGGTATGTTTTCTTTGATGGAACAACGATTGGAACGATCTGGACGGGACTTGATGGTGTTAGAGATGGAAAAAGTTTAGAGATCTCTGGAAGTTGGGCGGCCTTTAGAATTTTTCAATATTTTTCTCTCAATAGAGGACGAAGATTTAATGAATTGATCTGTCCGAGTACTGATTTAGAAGTTGTTGCAATGCCGCAGTGATTGTTTTTTGGGGAAACTAAGCGCTCCCCTGTTGCAAAATAATCTATAGAATAGTATATTGAATGTTATTTCATTGGGGCATCGACAAGTTGGTAAGTCAGCAGATTTTGATTCTGCCATTCGTAGGTTCGAGTCCTACTGCCCCAACCATTAACTCTCGCAGTAGGATAGCAATATGAGACGTATGATTTTAATGTCGGGATCTTCTAATCCTGGACTCTCTGAAAAAATTGCTAAAAGATTAGATGCACCGACCGTTGACCCACAGCTTGTTAAGTTTGCTAATGGTGAGTTTTGTTGTGAGATTAAAGAGAGCATTAGAGGAGCTGACGTTTTTTTAATTCAATCTACATGTGCACCAGTAAATGATAATTTGATGGAACTTTTAATTATGATAGATGCTCTCAGAAGAGCATCGGCAAATGCTATTAATGTGATAATTCCTCATTATGGTTATGCAAGACAGGATCGTAAGGCAGGCCCAAGAATGCCGATTACTGCTAAGCTTGTTGCAAATTTGATTACTATTGCCGGAGCAACAAGAGTTACAACAATGGATATTCATAGTGGTCAGACTCAAGGTTTTTTCGATATTCCCTTTGATAATATTTATGCCGCTCCTTTGTTTGTCGATTATATGACAAAAGAGCTTGTAACTGAAAAGACAATACTAGTTTCTCCTGATGCGGGAGGTGTTGAGAGAGTTCGGTTTTATGCAAAAAAATTAAAAACTGAAATTGCGATGATCGATAAGAGGCGTACTGGTAAGAATATTGCAAAAGCGATGAACATTGTTGGTAATGTTATTGGCCGAGAAGCAATTATAATCGATGATATGGTTGATACTGCAGGAACGTTGATTGAAGCCTGCAAGGCATTGAAAGATAATGGTGCAACGAAAGTTGTGGCATTTGCGACACACCCTGTGCTTTCAAACCCTGCAGTAGAAAGGATTGCCAGCAGTCCTGATTTAGATCTACTAGTGGTAACAGATACAATCCCATTAAGTGATGAAGCAAGTAAGCTTTCAAAAATTAAAGTCTTAACGATTGAGAACATTTTAGCAGAGGCGATTAAAAGAACTTATAACTATGATTCTTTAAACTCGTTGTTTATTTAGAGTTATGACGAAGCTAATTGTTGGACTGGGAAACCCAGAACTTCGTTATGAACTTACCAAACATAATTTTGGCTGGCTTGCGGTCGATTCACTCGAAAATGAGTTTAGGTTAAATTGGAAAGAAAAGTTTAAAGGCCAGGTCGCAGATATAGACGTTGACTCAGAAAAATTCATCATACTAAAGCCCAAAACATATATGAACTTAAGCGGAGAGAGTGTTACTCCGGCAGTAACTTTTTACAAAGTTCCCCCTGAAGATGTTCTAGTCATTCATGATGAATTAGATCTTCCCTTTGGAACAATTGCGCTGAAAAAAGGTGGAGGCCTTGCGGGCCATAATGGATTAAAGTCTATTGCAGCTCTGCTTGGAACGAATGACTTTTTAAGGTTAAGGCTTGGTATTGGTAGGCCAGAAAGAGGAAGCGTTAGCTCGTGGGTACTTTCAGGTTTTAGTGAACAGCAAGAGTTGCAACTTAATGATTTGTTGGCCGAGATTCAAAAAGCGTTGCTTTTTTATATGAAGAATGGAACAACGAAATCGTTGAAAGAGTATAGTAAGAAAAAATTTTTTGAATAGGAGAGGGGTGTTGCGATGGGACTTAATTGTGGAATAGTTGGATTACCTAATGTTGGAAAGTCGACAATATTTTCGGCAGTAACCTCGGCCCCTGCTGAAGCTGCAAACTATCCTTTTTGTACAATAGAGCCTAATGTTGGAATAGTTAGTGTTAGTGATATTAGGCTTACAAAAATCACAGAACTTATTAAACCAAAAAAAATAATTCCTGCTGTTGTTGAGTTGGTAGATATTGCTGGTCTTGTTAAAGGTGCTTCTAAAGGAGAAGGACTTGGGAACCAATTTCTTGGACATATAAGACAGGTTAATGCAATTTTGCACGTCGTCCGTTGTTTTAAGAATGAAGACATTGTTCATGTTAGCGGCAGGATTGATCCTGTCGATGATATTGAAATTATCAATCTTGAGTTGGCACTTGCAGATCTAGAGACTGTTGAAAAAAGAATTGAAGGAATAGGGAAATTTCTAAAATCACATGATAAAAAAGTCTCTGACAAAGCAAAGGCGACCGTTCCGCTTTTAGAAAAGCTTCGAAAGGGCCTGTCTGAAGGTATATTGGCAAGTTCGGCTGGCTTAACAGCAGAAGAGAAAGAGTTAGTTCAAGATCTTCACTTAATAACATTAAAAAAAGTAATGTATGTTTGTAATGTCGACGAGAGTGGAGTTAATGGCAATGAGTATGTTAAAAAAGTCGAAGAGATCGCAAAGCGTGATGGTGCGGAAGTAATCTCAATTTGTGGTCAGCTCGAAGCAGATATTGCTGCGCTTGAAACAGTAGAAGAGAGAAAAGAGTTTTTGCGTGATGCTGGTATGGATGAGACTGGCCTTGATAAGTTAGTTAACAAAGCATACAACATGCTCGGGTATAGAACTTATTTTACTGCTGGTGAAAAAGAGGTTCGCGCTTGGACAATTAATTCTGGAGACAAAGCACCTCAGGCCGCAGGTGTCATTCATACAGACTTCGAGCGAGGGTTTATTCGAGCAGAGGTATATCACTGTAATGATCTATTCGAACTTAAGTCCGAAGCCAAAATTAAAGAGAATGGGCGGTTAAGGGTTGAGGGAAAAGATTATGAAGTTATGGATGGCGATGTAATGCACTTTAGGTTCAATGTTTGATTTTCTGTTTAAATTGATTTTGTAATATGAAGATTAAGGAATTAGTATCGTGAAATTTGATAAATTAATATTACAAATAGAAAAGATAAATAGCGATCTTCAACTAAGGGCCATTCAGAGCGTTAATCAAGCCCTTACCATTAGAAACTGGTTGATCGGCCATCATATTTATGAATATGAGCAGGAAGGCCAGGACAGGGCCAAATATGGTGAAAATTTAATAAGAGTTCTCACTAAGGAATTAACTTCTAAAGGTATAAAAGGGATGTCGTTTTCCAATCTTAAAACTTTTCGACAATTTTATCTTGCATACCCCCAAATTGGCCAGACACTGTCTGGCCAATTGCTAGTTACTAGAATTGTTCAGGCACCGTCTGAACAATCTTCTAAATACTCTCCAGATATACATAAAATGTTAAAGCATTTCTCTTTTTCTCATTTTGCTGAATTAATAAAAGTCGCTAAACCGCTACCACGGGCATTCTATGAGATTCAGGCCATCAAGGGAAGATGGTCGGTAAGAGAGCTTTCAAGGCAAATAGGTTCCTTACTTTACGAAAGAACAGGTCTATCCAAAAACAAGAAAAGTCTTCTTGCTAAAATAAAACATGATATTGTCACTGTTGAAGATTCTATTCGTGATCCATACTTATTGGAGTTTACTGGATTAAAGGAGCGTCCAGAATATAATGAAAATGATTTAGAAACAGCTATACTTAATCACATTCAAGATTTTCTCCTCGAATTAGGTAAAGGATTTTGTTTTGAGAGCAGACAAAAAAGAATTACTCTCGATAATGAACATGATCGTATCGACCTAGTTTTTTATCATAGAATCCTCAAATGCCATATTCTTATTGATCTAAAGAATAGGTCTTTTTCTCACGCCGATGCTGGACAGATGAATTTCTATCTTAATTATTTTAAAGATAATGAAATGAGCAAAGGTGACAATCCACCAATAGGAATTATTCTTTGTACCTCTAAGGATTCTGTAAAAGTAAAATATGCTACAGGCGGAATGGATAATAAGCTTTTTGTCTCAAGATATATGGTCGAGCTTCCTTCTGAAAAACAATTAGAAAATTTTATTAGAGAAGATATTGAGCACTTAAGTCCTAGTGCCACTACCACTACCACTAAGAAAAAAGTGATTAAGAGGAAAACTAAAAAATGATCTTTGTTATGTTGTCAGAATAATGAACATATGCGCTCCAGAAAAATTAGCAAATGATGACAGTTAGGGATAGTGATCCACAAAAAAACAATGATGTATTTTTTACAATTTTGAGGGGACAATATATACAGTGTGTATATTAACTTAAGTGCGAGAAGCATCTCGTTTTATCTGATATAGTAGCGCTCTAAGTTTAGTTTTTCTGGATTGTGATCGGCAGAAACAAGATTGTAAAAAAAGATATTTCTTAAAATAAGCTTCACATAGTTTCTTGTCTCTAGATATGGAATAGCTTCAATTGTTAGCAGAGGGTCTGTATCATCGGAGAAAAGTTCAGTGGCCCATTTGTCGACTCTGTTTTCTCCGGCATTGTAAGCTGCAAGAGCATATACAATGTTGCCGTCATACATTTTCATTAGTTTTTTTAAGTAAGTGATTCCGATTTTTAAATTAACATTTGGATCTTTGAGGTGATTGCCTTGGATAGACCGCTTGAATCTCTTTGCTGTTGACGGCATAAGCTGCATTAAGCCTCTTGCTCCTACATGTGAACGGGCCTCATTGTTGAATGCAGACTCTTGTCTTATAAGCGCAAGTACTATTGTTGGATCTAGGTCTGACGTGATTTTTTTAATTTTGGACAGATATTTGGTTGGGAAAAGTTGCTCAAGGGTAGGTCTGCTAAGCGAGAAAAAATCTTGGTCAATCCCTCTTGAAATTATCTTGAAGGCGTTTAGGTAACCATCTTCATGTTTAATAAATAGTTCGGAAAGTTGTAATGAAAGATAGTTGGTGAATTGTTTGTCATTTATATTGTTTATGATGTCTGGATTGCTAAACACTTCATTTTTACTTAGTGCTAGAACAAATTCTAGCTCAGCATTTAATATTTTTTGGTTTCCAATTCGAATCCAAGCAGAAAGGCGTCGGATGGCGCTTTTGAAGTTTGGAGAGAAATCGTTTTCAGTTATTGATATTGGAATGGCATTATGTTCTGTGATTAAATGTGTGGTTACGTCTTGTTTAGAAAGAACACCCTTTTTTGTGAGTTTTGATATCGCCATTGCTGAGTAATAGCTCATAGGTGAGCTATTCATTATCTGCTTGTAAATCTTGTTTGCCAAAAATTGATTTTTGGATTTTTCGTACATATAAGCAACCAAGAATGCTAGTCTGGCACTTTTTTTCTCTGGGTTTGAGGAGAGGTTGAAGCGGTTTACAAATGTTTGCGCTTGCGAAAGTCGATTAGTGTAGACGTATGCCCAAAGCATGTAAAAGATAGAGTCTGGTTCGTTTTCGCTAGAGGAGATCGTGTTGGCATAATGTAGAATACTATCAGAAGCTGGCCGGTTGTGTTTAATTAATGTTTTCCCAATGTCGATGAAGTGCGCCCAAGCAGTACTGTTGTCAATGAACTGGTTGTTGTTGTTATAAAATTTTTTTAAAACCTCTGTTATTTTTTTTGCATTGTTTATGTTGCCGCTAGCAATGCTCTCGGATATTGCTCTACTGATCTTTTTAAATTCTAAAGTAGCTTTTTTTTGAGTATTGATATTTTTAAAGTCTTGCTTTGTTTGGTAGCGACAGTAGTTTGCAATGGAAATTGTTATTAGCTTTTGCACAGCATAGTCGTCGTTATTTAATTCGGGTTGTTGTATGCAGTTTTTTTGTAAGATATCATTGCTATTGTTGAAAGCAAATGTATGAATCCATTTTGCAATAGGTAGTAATTCTGAAAAAGAGTTTGGGCCGTTTCTTAGTAACAACATTAGTCGTGCAGTAGCAGCTTGGGGTATAGGTTTATTGTTAGAGATAGCATTGTAGATGTTTGTAAAACTTTCAGCAATGTAGAGGTCGCTCCGAACAGTGTCAATTTTTAATATAACAGGATCTTTTTTTTGCTGATCAAAGAGTTGCGGTTTTTGAATTGTTCCATAAGCAACTAAACTATTTGCTGAAACAAAAATAAAGGCGATAAATTTTAAAATAAATGCGTTGTTAAGATTTTTGACCATTATCTATGCTGGTCAAATGACGTTCATATCTCTTTTTCATTTCGTTTAAGTTTTTATGGATTTCTTCTATGAGCGGTTTTTTATCTTCAGGGAGAACGTTGGCCAAATTGCTAATGTACATATCGACATCATTTAAATATTTAAAATCTGTTGAGACGTTTTGGAAAATGCTATCCATTGTTGCGTTATACTCATCTGCTACTTCTTTGAAGTAATCATTTTTTCTAAAATATAAAACTTCGGGCTTTCCACCTTTGCGACTATTTTTTAAAAATTTAGTTAGTTTAAAAATTGGCCCGGCAATTCTATGGCTGAAGAATATGCTAAGAATAAAAACTAAAAGTATGTATCCAGTTTGCCAGACTGCCAAAAGAATAATGAGTGTTTGTTTGTTTGTTTCTAGCGCGCTTGCATCCTGTGGACTTTTAATAGCTAAATTAGCAATAACTTGGCCAATGAGGTCGTAGATTGCCCATGGGTACATAAGGCTCGAAATAAAAATTATTAAAGATAGATAAAAACTAAATTTTAATTGAAACCTTGGGTTGATTAAAAAAATTTTTCGGTGATAGCCTGCCACGTTAACTCCTTATTTAGTAACAATATAATATTAGCACAGATGAAAGCATTGGCCTATGTGGTAAATTTCTTCCCAATTGAAATAAATATAGCTATAAAAGTCTCATTCATAACGTGGTATTTTTCTAGTGAGGTTGTATGAACACTGTTATTACAAAACTGTTAGAATCTGTTCTAAATCCTGCTACTCAAAAATCAATAGTGAAAGAAAATCGTTTGGTCGGGATTAAAGAACTTGAGAATGGGAGTGTTGAAGTCAAGTATAATAGGGATAATATTCCAACGCTGGTTAAGAGAGAACTTGAAGATTCAATGTGCAAAGTGCTTTCTGCAATTTGTTCGCCTGATAAACTAATAATAGTCTCGGTATCTTCAGAGCAAGAAGAGATTCATTTAGCGGCAGAGAAATCAAGAAATGCTAAAGAATCAAATGGGCCGAAACCACAAGCAAATATTAAGGTTGGACATGGAAGTATTGGGAATAAGGTCAGGGTTGCTGGTGTAAAAAAGTTACTAGCAGTGGCTTCAGGGAAAGGTGGCGTTGGAAAGTCTACTTTTTCAGTCAACTTTTCATTAGCGTTAAAACAGTTGGGATATAAAGTTGGAATTTTGGATGCAGATATTTATGGCCCAAGTATCCCTATGTTGCTTAATAAAAGAGAGGAGAAGCCGCTTGCTGGTGCCAATAAAAAAATATTACCAGTAAGTTCTTATGGCCTAAAGTTTATTAGCTTTGGACTTTTTTCTGGGGAGAATGATCCTGTTATTTGGCGTGGTCCAATGCTTGGCGGAGTAATAAACCAGTTTCTGTTTGATGTTGATTGGGGTGATTTAGATTTTTTAATTTTGGATTTACCTCCAGGCACGGGAGATGTTCAGCTTTCAATGGTTCAAAATAGCGAAGTAGACGGAGCAATTGTCATCTCAACACCACAAGACGTTGCGCTTCTTGATGCAAAAAAAGGGTTATACATGTTCAGAAAGGTTAACGTTCCAGTAGTCGGAATGGTTGAAAATATGAGTTATTTTATCTGCGATCAGTGTGATAAAAAACACTATATTTTTGGTGATGGCGGAGTAGAAATTGCTGCAAAAGAGCTTGGAGTTAGCTTCTTAGGTGGAGTACCATTTAATAAAGATCTTCGAGTTGGTTCTGACAAGGGAACACCTTACATGGCCGATCTTGGCAATGAAGGAAGTGACGTCTGGAACGCATATATGGAGATTGCTAAAAAGGTGAAGTAACTAGGCTGGTGTTCATGTATGGCATTTTTTGATATTATTGAAGAACAGATATTTATTGCATTTACAGGAAGAGTGAATGTTTTGAGTAGAGAGACTCATCGTTATCTTGGGGTCATCTATTTAGACTCTGGAGCTATTGTTGGTGCTAACTTTAATGAGTTATTAGGAAAAAGGGCGCTCTATCAAATCATCTATGATGCAAACAATAACGAAGATGATTTTACTTTTGTCGTTGAGCCTGAGGTGATTGATAGCGGTCTGTTTAGTTTCTCACTCGGGTTTAAAGAACTACAAATAGAGTGGTTAGAGTTTAAAAGACAGTACGATAATTCAAAAAAATTTATTCCGCCCAAAGATTTAAGGTTGCTAGTAAAGGATTCATTTATTGAATCTGGAGATCCGGTAACGTTAAATGAGTTTAAAGTTTTAACTTTGATTACCCAAACCAGTGATGTTGTGGAGCTTTATTCAAAAGCTTCGATTCATGAGTATGAGGTTACAGCGGCACTAGTATCTCTTAGAAAAAAAGGGGCACTTACTGTTTTAAAGGGTGAGTTGCCTACTGAGTAGTAATTGTATGCTATGCAATTTTTAAACGCTGAACCCGTTCTGCAGCTTCGCTTGAGTGTTTAGAAATTGTACAGGTGTAGAGTCTTCACTAAAATAGCCGCCTGTATTTAGGCGACACACATTGTCTACCATAGAGATAATATGCTGATATTATAAGATTTTTCTCAGTCGCTAACCTGGCTGCTCTGCGGCACGCAAGTTGCAAGTAATATCTCAAACATTACTCATTTTAGAGGATAATATGAGATTTGGGACAGGAATATTAAACTATTTGAGCTACTTTCTGATTGGAGTCGCCACAGTTACCGTCCTGTCAGGTTTTATTACAGATGTAACTTTATACTCAGATAAATTCATGGATGATAGCGAGATTAAAAGCGTAAGTAGATTAGATAATGGCCGTGATCGTTTCGTAGCTTCAGAAAATAGAGGTAACCTTGGACATGAGTATTTGCCAATGGATGAAGCAGGGATAAATGAGTCGATGATTAATGGTGTGTGGGAAGTTTATAGCTTTATAAATGAGAGTGAAGAGTTGATAGAGAAGCAGATTAGAGTAAACTTAGAACTTTTTGGCACAAGCCAAATTAAAGTTTCTCAAACTAAAGGTTTTGAAGATAGAGATATCTTTGAGAAGAGCACTTCTGTTAATTACTATTTGCAAATAATGTCATCAGAGACAGAGATTGTCTTAGTAAAGAGTGTTAGAGATAATGGCTTACGAGAGATTAAGGCAAGAAAAATCGTTGTCGACGCACAAAAGAAAAAGCTGATGAAGCCAATAGTTGTTAATTCACAACTAGCATCAAAGGATGTTGAAGCGGTTGATTCAAAAGTTATAAGTGGCGTGGAGAGTGGAAACTATATTGAAGAAGAGAGTGTTGAACTGGTTATTAAAAACGTGTATCACCCACAAAAAAGCTCAAAGCTTATAGAGGGTGATGATATTTCAGGAACGGTAACGATAGTTAGGGAGATTGCAACTGATGCAGAAGGGAATGTTGTTAGTAAAAACATTGTAAGAGTTGAAGATCTAAATGTAACAATTAATTATGGTCGCGATAATTGCTCGATAGAGATCAGTAGCATGAACGTATTTAATGGTAATACGTTTAGAGATGTTCCATTACGTGATTGTGTTTCTGGTGAACAGGCAGAGTCACATGGGCTTGTAGTTGAGAATGGAAAACAAGATGGTAGTGAGAGTGAGTATTCACTTTTAATATCAACAGGGCCATATCAAGGTGCAGCTCTTCGATTCGCTACTTTGGCCAATGATGTTAATCAAAAGGCTCTGGTAAGTGATCAGGTAAGTGAGAAAGAAGAGTTTGAACAATCAGGATTTGATTTCGATAAAGTTCAAGAAAGCAGAGAGCAAGTAGTTGAAGAAGATTTGGCCGATCATGCTGATGCAGAAGAGCTTGCTAATGAGAGCGAAAAAGCTCCACAAGTTGTAAAGAGTTTAGAGATTAAATCTAGAAAAAATGTTTCATTTGAAGAGATGGCCGAGCATGTTGGTGAAGCGATATAAGGTGAAGTTATGAAAGTTAGAGGATTGTTTTTTTTAGGATTTGCTTCTATTTCGTTTTTAATGGCATGCAGTGGTGATGGGGACAATAAGGTTGTTAATGATCCTCCAGCGCCAGTAAGCACAGCTAATACAAACCAAGAAAATATAGTTGGATATAACTATATTGATTTTGATTATTCAAATGATACACATAGAAATAGATTGGTGAGATATCCTAAAAATAAAACTAGATGTATTGGACAAAGAGTAGCAATTAATCAAGATCAGCTCTGTCGTAATTTACAAATTGGTTTTCAGAATAATTTTTACGATGTAAGGGATAGAAAAGATTTTTTTGATAGTAATTGTGGTGATAGACCATGGGGCCCAGAAAGAGTTCGAGATGAGTTTTACTCACATGAAAATTTGATTGCGTGTTCGGTGTCATCTAGGCAGATACATCTAGATAGAGGCTTACATTTTAAAACACAGTATGAGGTGAATATCGGTTATAATAGATATGGTTTTATGTACGGGGCACATAGCTATTTCGATGATGAAAATTTCACATGTCACCCGACAGAGGCAACTTCTCAGGTGCTAAGTAATGATATCTTGGTAATAGAGCGAGGCCATCGGGTTGTTGTTATTAAAAGGTTAGATAATAGTACTCACCCAAAGATTTCAATTTCTCTTTATTCTCAAGATGGTAAGTTTGTTGCTCAACAAATAAGCGTGTTAGGGGATAGACATTTTGATCAGACTTTTTATAACTACAGTGGAACCCATGTCACTTGCTATAAAATTCCAAATAGAGATGATTGGTTCCATACATTTCCATGGATTTTTTAAAAAATCAAAGAAGAAGAATTGTTGACTAAAATAGTCTGGCAGTTGCTTTGTTAAAAAGTGTTCTGACGATTCGTGGGTCATACCTTCTTGGGAGATGGCCTGTGGGAAAAGAGTGTTACGCTTTTATTCTATTGTTTTTTTCTATTTTAAAATAGCTGCAAGTTCCTCTTTTAGAATTGGGACAATCTTAAATAGATCGCCAACTATTCCGTAATCTGCTTTTGTAAAAATTGGAGCATCAGGGTCAGTATTGATTGCTACAATTACCTTTGATGTTCTCATTCCGGCCAAGTGCTGAATTGCACCTGAAATACCACACGCAATATATAAGCTTGGAGAAACTGTTTTCCCAGTTTGACCAACTTGCATTGAGTGGTCAGCATGGCCAGAGTCAACAGCAGCTCTTGAGGCCCCAACTGTTGCACCAATTACATCGGCCAGCTCGTGAAGAATTTTAAAATTAGATCTATCTTTCATTGCTCTTCCACCACTAACAATTATATTGGCCTCTGTTAGGTCAAGTTTTTCTGAAGCACCCTTAACAATATCTTTTATTATTGCCCGGATGTTTCCTGCATTTACATTAGCATCAGTTTTAGTTCCTGTTCCTGCTTTTGGTGATTCAACAAGGCCTAAGGCGTTTGGCCTAATAGTAACAAAGTGAGGTTTGCTTCCAGTTACTTCCACTTTTGTTAAACATTTTCCAGCAAACATTGGTCTTGTTCCCTTGAGTGTTTCACCTTCAAAAACAAAATTTGTAAGCTCTGTTGCCATTCCAGAATTCATCATGCCAGCGACTCTTGGAATAAGATCTTTTCCTAACGATGTTGAGCCGGCAATAAAGTAGTCATAAGAATTTTTGCTAAGGAAATCTTGCAAAGCATTTGCCCACCCTTCTGGAGAGTATTTATCAAGATTTGCTCCCTTGAGATTGTGAATATTGTTTGCACCATATTTCGCAAGATCAGAAATTACGCTGCTTGATAAATTTCCAAACGCTGCAACATCGATAGCGTGGCCAGAAAGTCTTCCCAATATTTCAAGTGTGACATTCTTAACTCTGTCACCATTTATTTCGCTAAATACTAATATCTTTGCCATAACGTCCTCCTAGATTACCTTTGCTTCGTTTCTTAATAGGCCAACAACCTCTTTTACAATTTTCGCCTGGTTCGCTTCGTCCATGGCATCAAATTTCTTCCCTGGTGGTTTTTCTGGTGGAAGATGAAAGCCACTGTATTTAATTTTTCTGTCGTTTTCGCTTACTCCTACATCAGCAAGAGAATATTTTGTCATAGGCTTTTTCTTTGCTTTCATGATTCCAGGAAGAGAGGCATACCTTGGCGTGTTTAATCCTTTGTTACATGCAACCATGACCGGCTTGGTTACTTCGTATTTTTCAACAGCACCACCTTCAATTTCTCTGCTAAGTTTTACAGTTCCACCATCTATTGCAAATGCTGTAACGACAGAAACGGAAGGAAAGTTCATCATTTGGGCCAACAACTGCGGAACTTGCAAACAGTCATCGTCGATGGCCTGTTTACCGCTAAAAATAAGATCTGGGGATTTGCCTGATTTTTCAATTGCTGCCTTAAGTGCTTTTGCTGTCATGTATGAGTCTAGTATTTCATCAGTTTCAACAATGATTGCATCATCAGCACCCATTGCCATTGCAGTTCGCAGTGCTTCGGTATCCTTTACGCTACCAACCCTAACGACAGTAACATTTATAGTAGCATCGCTACCTTTAAGCAGTAACGCTTGTTCGACAGCAAGTTCATCGTATGGGTTCATAATCCATTTTATGGAACTTGTTTCGATGTACTTGCCATCTCCTGAAGGAATTACCTTCGTCTCTGTGTCTGGAACTTGTTTGACACAAACAAAAATGTTCATATTTACTCCTTTAAACAGTGAGACCAATGAGGTCGATAAATAAATTGTATGTCTAAAAATTATAATCCCTGATTTAAACGCAGTAAAGTTTAACAGTGGTATATTGCGATGTTTGTTGGAAAATTTTCTTGAAACGCAAAGTCATTTATAATTTCATTAAAAAATGGGAGTTCGCGAAGAGGTATCACTACAAAGCTTCTCTCTAATGCGCGAGGGTGGGGAATTATCAAGGTGTCACTTTTATAATTGGTTTTACCCCAGAATATTATGTCGAGGTCAATAATTCTGGGTCCTTTTGGTATGTTTTTAACTCTTCCAATTTCTAGCTCAATATCTTTTAAAATTGCCAACACCTCTTCTGGTTTTTGAAGAGGGAGCTTAAATTCTAGGACTTGATTTAGAAATCTTGGCTGATCTAAATAATCGACAGGATCTGATTCGTAAATTTTACTGTAAGCTATAAAATCAAAAATAGATGAGAGTTTTTTTTGTGCTAAAGCGAGATTGGAGTGTCTATTTCCTAGATTCGTTCCGCTTGCAATTATTAGTGACATTTTCTTTTTGTTCCTCTGTACACTCTTTTGTAGTTTGTGGGGTAGGCAAGTGCTCCTCAATATAGCTTGGGATGTTTTCACTGTTTGGAATCGCAGGAGGACCTTTAACGCCACATCCATTAAAAATGGTAAGGATTGTGATGATGTAAAGTGAAGATTTAAAATTCAAGTGCAAATCCAATGGCCAAAATATCTGTTCCAAGATCGGCCCTAGCAAACCATCCAGGAACTAGTCTCTTTAAAACGGTAACTCCAAAAATTAGGTGTGTCTCTTTTAGTTCTTCGACCATATCCATTTCATTTGCTCTTTCGGCCTCTGATGCTACACCGTCATCTTTTCCAGCGCCTGGACTATCTGGTGTAATTATCTGATACCCAGCATATGGCATGATGTAAGAATAAAAAGGAGCAGAGATTGTATATTTGCCTCTAAATGTTAGGTTTGTTAGTTTAGTGTCAAGACCTCCTGCCGGATAATCATTAATTACTGTTTGACCAATATTTCCTTCAATCCAGATGTTGTCGGCAATTTGATAACCCCAGTAGGCCATGTAATGGGCCTCGTTTCCAGCTCCATCACTAACAGCATAATCCATTTGTCCGTAACTCATTCCGATTACGTTATCTGTTTTAATCGCTCTATTTTTGTTTTCATCTAAAGTGATGTCAGCATCTGTTTCACTAAGGTTTGTGTCATTATAGAGATCTTCTTCTTCTTTGATTTTTTCTTCTTCAGGGGCATCTTTATTTTCTAATTGATGTATAAAATAGCTATCATCTCCACGTAAAACTAAAATTTCCATTCCGGGTCTAAGTGTGTTTGAAAGAGCGACGTTATAAATTTTTACCATTTTAACGCCACCTAGCTCTTTTTCAGCAACATCTTTAGCAACGATACATCTTGCGACTAACTGTCTACCAAGAATAAGAGAGATAAAATCTCCTTTGCTGAAAGTCTTATTGATATTTGTTAGAACCATCACTCTTTTTGTAAGTGAAACTTTATCAATTTTCTCAGTGACAATATTTTTCATTACATTTTCAGGGATTGGCATATCGTGGGTGATAGAGACATCATCAACAACAGATGCTAAGGCCAACTGTGAGTGGTTGGTTGTTAATGTTAAAAGAAAAAATAAAAATAGTAATCTCATACAAATTTAGTCAGCTATTGTTAGGAAAACTCTTCCTTGTAGCTATATTATACTCATATAAATCGCTGTTTTTCCAAAAAAAATAATTGAAAGTGTAATTTTATTAAAAATAACTAAAAATAACTAAAAAAAAACTATAGATATCCGAGTAGTTGTTAGACGCGCTTTGTGAGCGCTATTGGCAAACAACACGAAGGGGTTATGTTATGAAGCTATTGAATTTTTTATTGGTGCTAGGGCTACTGTTTAGTACAGCTTGCTCTAATAATAAGAAGCAAGGTGAAGGTGGAGGCGATGAGGTTGCAGCTGCAGATAAAGATGAGGATTATGTTGAGTATATTCTCGATGATGAAAAAGGCGATGACAAGTCGATGTCAGATGGTGCTGAAGTGGCAGATGGCGGAGATGGGGACGGAGAAGAGTATTATGTAGATGACGAAGAAGATGCAGGGGACGAGGAAGTCGCAGATGCTGGCGATGAACAGTCTGGAGATGACGCTGTTGCTAGTGATGAACTCGCCGCTGCGCCAGAAGAGTCTGCAACCAAAACAGAAGAGATCGCTCTTGATGAAGAGACTCCGAGCAAAGAGGAAGTGCCTATCGTTGCTGATGGCGGATCTAGCAATGTTGAAGTTGGAGACGAGGCGGGATCATATCAAGTTAAAAGTAATGAAACACTTATGATGGTTGCCTTTAAACTGTATGGTGATTATACAATGTGGAGAAAATTACAACAGTATAATTCACTTTCAGGAATGTCTATTTCTTCTGGACAGGCGCTGAAATATCAACAACCAGTTAAGAAGTTTGTTTGGAATCCAGAAGGATTACCTTATTTAATTCAAAGAGGGGACACTTTAGGTACAATCTCAAATGATAAGTATGGTACACCTTCAAAATGGAAGAGTCTTTGGGATAATAACCGTCCACTTATTAAAAATCCGAATTTAATTTTTGCAGGATTTACTCTATACTACATATCGAATGAAGATAGAGACGTAGCTTCAGAACAATAACGCCAATAGTTTTTTAATATAGGCAAAGAACTCTTCATTCACGTGAAGAGTTCTTTGTCGTTTTTGTAGATAGGTATGAATTTTTATAGAATATGTATAATGATTTTTTTTTGTAGTTCTTGCGCAACCCCTGTCGTTGAAATAGGAGAGAACGAGACTGGTAGAAAAATAATAAAAGATCTCGAGCATAGAGATAATTCAGAATATGCCAACCAACTAACTACGTTAGCCGATGTCTATTTAAAAACTCAAGCAATAAAAGAGATTACGTTGCCAGCTGCTCAGCAAGAGTATTTGTATGCTCTATATGATGGGATAGTCGTTAATAATAATGTTTTACTGAACAAAGATATTTCACCTCAGTTTCACATAATTAAAGAGCCAATTCCATTTTGCTTCTCTGTACCAGGGGGACATCTATTTTTATCTTCTGGTCTAATAAGTAGATATCTCGGTCACGAACTTGTGTTTGTTGCAGTTTTAACTTTTGAAATTATCAAAATGCATAGAAATATTTATCTGAAAAACATTATTGTTCCGACTGGACATATTTCGCTAGAAAGAATGTTATCGCTTACAAGAATTCCAACCGAGCTTAAAAACTCAGTTGGGCAGCTTACATATTATTCGATGATTCGCGCGGGATACGATGCGGTCGGGTATTTAATGTGGCTTCAGTTGCAAAATAAAAATATTTTAGATTTTAAATTACTTGTTGGTGATTCTCAGGGCGTTGCAATGGAAGAGTTTCATTTTAAGCAGTTTATAATAAAAAGAGGGTTAATCGCAAAAGATTTGAGATATGATGTTAATTCGTCACCAAGATTTTATAGTTTTTTGGGACACCTGAAGAAAGAGGTAAAAAGTGAAATTGGAACAGACTGAGCGGTTGTTTGTTGAGAGTTTATTTGAAGATTCCGTTCATTCAAAAAAAGCTATTAGTGGCGGTATTAAACATGTTGAGAGGTTAACCGGAGATGCGTCGACTAGAAGGTATTATAGAGTAGATACCAAAGAAAAGTCCTATGTGGTTTGTTTAGACACGCCTCCTGCTTCTTCAAATGTAAAGGATGTAATAGTAGAAGAGTTTCCGTTCATTGTGGTTCAGCGTGTGCTGGAAGAGAACGGGGTTCGTGTTCCTGCCGTTTTGGATTACGATCTTACAAAAGGGTATATCTTAGAAGAGGATCTTGGTGACCGAACGATGTTATCGCTAGTGGCAAGAGGGCAGTCGGCCGGTGAAGAGTTGTCAATTTATGAACGGTGCTTAGAACTTCTAATAAAAATTCAGACAATAGATGTGAACAAGTATCCGACAAAAAATTTTACTAAGATGGCATTTGATGAAGCTAAGCTAATGGGTGAGATTGAATTTTCAATAAAATACTTTATTGGCAAATTTTTAGAATACGAAATTAATGATAACGAGAGAAAAATTTTACTCAGCTCGTATGAAACAATCTGTAAGCGTCTATCATCAAAAAAAATGGTGCTGACCCACCGAGATTACCACTCGAGAAATATCATGGCAAAAGGTGATGAGTTAGTAGTAATTGATTTTCAAGATGCTAGAATGGGTATCCCTCAGTACGATTTGGTGTCGTTACTTGAAGATTGTTATTACCAAATAACTCCACACAATCTTGAGCTATTAAAAATAATGTATTGGGAAAATTTTGTTAAGGGAAAATTCGATCAGTCTAGCTATGCTGAGTTCGAGGAATATTACGACTTAATGGCAATGCAAAGAGTGCTAAAAGCGATTGGAAGTTTCTCGTATATTTATTCTTTACGAGCAGATAGAAGGTATTTGAAGTATATAGGTTTTGGATTTGAAAAATTAAGAACAATACTTCTTAAATATCCTGAATTTAAACCAGTCAGACAGACTCTATCTCTTGCATATTATGAAAGTTAAAAACTGTCTTATTTTTGCAGCAGGAAAAGGAACTAGAATGGGGGAGATTGGACAGATCCTTCCAAAGGTGCTCTGGCCAGTATTTGAAAAAACCCTTTTGGAATTACAAATTAGTCATGCTAAAGATTTTGGCTGTGAGCGTATTTTTATAAATACCCATCACCTTTCAGATCAAGTGGCCAATCACATTAATTCTCTTAATGACGAAAGCATCACAGTTTTGCATGAAGAAGTTTTACTTGATTCAGGTGGGCCAATTCACAACGTAGCTTCATACATGGGCGATATTAGAAACGAGTACCTATTGACTCTTAATGCTGACCACTTTATTTTTCTTCAAAAAAAAATATGGGAAGCATTTAAACAAATTGCTGCTAAGAAAAGTGTGACAATCATGGGAATTCCAGTCACAAAAGATGAAGGTTATAACCAGATTGTGATTCATGAAGATTCTTCATTTGGTGGGGTTGTTAAAAATCTTGAAGCCCCAGAGAATTTTTATACTTATGCTGGGGTTTCGATAATAAAATTAGACTCACTAAATTTAGTCAAAGGCCCTTCTCGTTTTTTTGAATCAGTTGCGAATTATGATCAATACGGCGTTGGAGTGTATTGCCCAGAAATTTTTGATGAGTGGGACTTTGGAACAATCGAACGCTATACTACCTCAATTTTGCACTTGCTTAAGCGTTATGTGAAAAATAAAGAAAATGAATCAGATCCCATGATAAATTTTTGCAGAAAAAACAGTGTTATACAGATGGATAAAATTTCTACATTTGGCAATTCATATGGATCACTAATTAAGGATGTATGTAATTTTGGTTGTGCGGAGAAAGTAAAAGTGACTGGCCCAGCTGTTATAATTGATGGCGAACCATTAAAAGATTTCGGACCAGGTGTATATTTTAAAGAGTTTTTCACTAAGTATTAATCAAGCTCTTTTGGTTCAATCATAACGATTGCATCTACGGGACATATTTCTAAACAAATGGCGCACACAGAACAACTCCACGTATTTAGGTGGTAGGTGCCATTTATCCTTAAGATTGCGTTATCTGGGCAAATAATTCTGCAATTATCACAGTCGATACATTTTAAATTAATTTGGAGATAGGGCAACATTTGGTTATTATATTACTTATTTGGTTATTTATAAATAGGAATAGGAATAGAAATGGGAGTTAAAGTTCATAAGCGTGGATCGGCCACAATCAACACGATATTTTTTATTATAATTTCAATTTTTTTTTACCACATCATATTGTCACTTGGTAGAGGTGTCACAGCATTCAATCTTTTCTCTTTTAAAAACTATTTGTTTGATAACAAGCTATTAGTTGCGCTAGCTATTGCATCAAATGTTTTAGTCTACTATGCTGCTCGGTTTTCAAAAATAGTATTTGCTCTTTTTTTGGCATTGGCAGTTTTTAATAATCTTATTGTCTATTTTGAAAGTTTTGACAAAGTGGTTTTAGTTTTTTGCTTTATCTATGTGCTGTCAGCAATATATTTTTTTGCTTTATGGCAGCAAGAGTTGGAGATTGTTGTCTACTGGCCAGGATATGCAAAACAAGATATTGGGCAAAAAAGCAGTTACACAATTTATGCTACAATCTCTCAAATAAATGATGAGTCGAAATCTGCCGAGTGCCACCTGACAAACTGGGGTGAGTGTGAGTGTTTTTTAAGATATAAAAACGAGAGAGACTTCAGTTCTATTAAGGGTAATATTATACTTACCATCGATTTTGTTAACCATAAGTTTAAAGAGTACGGTCAAATTACGACAAGTTATGATGGCGGGGTAGGAATAAGATTTATCGATGACGGTAAAAGTTTTGAACGGGGAACAAATAGGTGGAGAGATTTTTTTACAATTATAAGCCATAGGGGATATAATCCAAGAAGTGTGAGGGTTTGATATGACGAAATTAATTAAATGTTTGTTTATTGTGTGCGCATTGCTGAGTCTTTACTCGTGTGAGGACAAGCGAGGTCCAGAGTCTGTGCTTAAGAGGTTTGTTGATTACCGCTTTGTTCCTGGGCAGACGAGAGATGACATGCTTTCAATGACAACAGGTGTTTTAAATATAAATATTGCTGAGATGACAGATGAAGAGTTTAAAAATTTTAGTAATATGGAAGGGTATAAGTTGATTAGCTTTAATATTAATATCAAAAAATGTGAAGTCGACCAATGTTATCTTACCTATATTGTCAAGTACTCTATATCTAAGTCTAACGAGTTATCGTTCAATGCTGAGATTAAAAAAATTGCTGATATGAGAATGGAAAGTGGTAGTTGGAAAATAGCAGATATTAGCAATATCAAAACCTTTTATGATTCAAAAAAACCAATTTTTCCCTAACGAATCGAGCAAGAATTGCCGATAGTCTGTCATGGATAATAATGATATTGGAAATTTTTATAAAAAACTTATTGATGAAACACTTGTGAGCACTGGCTATACTGAGCTTGAAATGGATCATCACGCACTTCATGACTATTTTGTTAAAAGGTCAAATTTAGTTTTGTCGGATAAAGAAAAATCTATTCTGAATGAGAAGATTGAAAAAATTGTTCAGGTTGGAGTCACGGTTTTCCATGGCCGGTATTTACGAGAGAGTAGATGTTTCAGATTAGCTATCCCTGGAGGAGTTTTAGATTTTCCAGAGAACTGGGAAATTTTTTCTGAGATCTCTCCAGCTACTGCCGAGTTGCAAAGATATCTGTTAGATGAAAATAGTGATAAGCAATCATTACTAGATGTGCTTTGTCCATTTGTTAGCTATGACACTAGTTTGTTATTTCTTTTTGAAGGTCAAATGTTTAAGTTGGTGTTTATCCCACGTGGCGATACCACAATGTATAATTCTATATTATCATTGATCAGTGATAATACTCCAATTGCTGCGTAGGCAGGATTAAAGAAACCTTAAAGGGCCATGTAGTATTCTTTCATCATAAGAGCATCTTTTTCAAGATTTGGACTTCCGCTGATAACGTATCCTCTACAATCATAATCCTTCAAACTTCTAAGAAGATCTTTCCAGTTGAAACTTGAGTCTTTAAGATTGAGGTGCTTTAGGTCACCTTTAGAGTTTGCGCTGATACCAGAAAGATGTAAGTGCATATTTTGAAGTGCGACGTCACCTAGCTCTGTTTTAAGTACATTCAAAACTTCAGTGAATTCTTGATAGCTATTATATTTTCCAGTTCTGGCAAACAGGTGGGAAAAATCCATACATGGATGGCACGAACCGACACTCTTTGTAAGAGTGATAAGTTCTTCAAGAGAACCAAACTGGCTCGTTTTACCAGTTAGTTCTGGTCTCAGTTCAATTTCGATATCTAGTCTACCAAGGCGCTCCTGAATAACGTTCATACTTTTTTCAACTAGATCAAAAACGTCGTATGGAGAGTCTTTCATGTAAAACGCTGCGTGAAAAGTCATAGACTCTGCTCCACACAGATCTGAAATTTTTGCGGTTTGAATAATTCGTTCAACAGAAGAGTCGATTTTATCTTGTTCTCTAGCGTTTAAGTTAATGTAATATGGGCCATGAGAAGTTAGAGGAATTCCAAGCTCGTAAGAAATTTTTCGAAGTCCTGAGGAGACCTCTTCTTTCATTCTTACTCCGTGCGCAAATTCTAGTTGCATACAGTCTAAACCTAATGCATGAATCTGCTTAACACCCTCAACAGGGTTACTTTTTCTATGAGTAGAATTTGGAACACCGGCAGTACCGAATAAAAGACGATTAAAGGCCATATTTCAATCCCCCAAAATAGTTACACGCGTAACATGCGAAGCAGATTACTAATAGCGTTTATCTGGGAAATTGTCTATCATTAACGAGCAGATTGTAATAATAACAGGTATTTGTGCGCTGCACATTTTTTGGGGGCCATGTGGGAAATATTAAAGGAATGACAATTGTTATTTTGCTCGCCTTTCTTTTTCTTGCTCCTTTTATAATCCTTTCTCTTTTACTGGGCAATTGGTCAATATTGTTTGTTGGGATGATGGTTTGTATGCTGATAGTCTTATTTTCGGATTATGTCGTCATCAACATATATAATGTAAGAAGGCCAACCAAAAAAAATCGATTGATTGTTAATAAAGTTAAAAATATTAGTGCGAAACTTGGAATACTACCAGTCGTTGTATATTTTATAGAGAATAACTCTTTAGAAATAGTGCCAATAAGTTGTTTTAGGCCAGGCCCTAAGACTCTTATTGTCGGTGATGGACTAGAAAAAAAATTGTCAGTTTCAGAGCTAGATGCTGTTATCCAAATGGGACTTGAAACAATTAAAAACAGAAAAGTTTCATTCTTAGTTACGTTTACAGCATTTATGCTGGTCATAAAATTTCCGCTGACAATTTTGAGAAAGAGTAATCAGATAAAATATGTTGGGTGGATTTCTGAAGCGGTTCGTTGCACAGTTTTATTTCTTATATACCCAATTGTTCTACTTGAAATGAGTATAATGTCTTTTTTAGGAACAAGATCTTGCTATCTCGAAGAAAAGGAATCTTCTGAGTTATCTGTTGCAGTATCTAAGTTGCGAGTAGAGCAACACGTGGACACGACGACTGCATCTGGTTTTGCAAGAGCACAGCTAAGTTTGATTGCGCCAGCAAATAATCGACTATCTATTGAGCTGTTTACGAATGAAACGGTATTTAGTCAATTTGGAAAAAAACGTGAACAGAATATTTGAACTTTTAAAATCGAAAGATTTCACCAGGTTTTATCCATTCATATTTGCGCTTGTGTCGATGTTAATTCTTTTTCAATATTCATTTTCTAATATAGAGTCAGTTCTTTATGATCTTCGTGCAAGACTTGATCTGGGTTTTAATTTCGAAGACAACGTTGTAATTGTCACACTAGACGAAGAGAGTGATGAGTTTCTTGGAGAGCAGTATCCTTACACGTTTGCGGGACATACGAGATTTTTAAAAAAAATTTTAAATGATAGTCCTCTGGTTATTAACTATTTTGTTCACTTTAATGAGCCTGGAAGTTCTCGAGATGAAGATGATGCAAAAGAGTTTAAGGATCATGTTGAGTATTTTCAAAAAAATGGAGGAGCGTTTAGAATTGGTACTGGTATTGATGAGTGGGGAGAGAGACTTCCGATTTTCACTTTAAAGACTCTTGGTTTTTCATCAGCTATTATAAATGAAGATAGTATTGTCTTTGCAAGAGATGGGGTTTCGAGGAGGGCCTTGTTAAATATCTCGGGAGAAGATACTCTTTATATGTGGACGGCAAATAAATATCGAGAAAAAATCGGGCTAAGAAGTGTAGGTGTTGATGATCTGTTTGGAAGTTATTATTACAGAGAAGCAGATGCGACGTTTGCACTGTATAGATATTATACTTCTCCTCTTGAAACTAATGGCAAGGTATCCAAAATTCCTTTTCACCGAGCACTGGTTGGTAATTTTCCGAAGGGTTTTTTTACCAACAAAATAGTTTTGGTAGGCCCTGAGTATGTCTCTAATAGTTCTGATTTTGTGCGCACTCCGTACAGTAGAGAGACATTAAGTTCATCAAAGCTGATGGTTTATGCTGAAATTATTCAAGCGATAATTAATAAAAAAACGGTTTACCAAGTTCCTCAGATGGTCTCATATGCCTTAGCTTTAATAATCACTACGGTGTTATCTTTTATTGTTGCTAGGATTAGACCAACAAATGGATTGTTGATTTCAGGTGGAGTTCTGCTAGGGATACTACTTGTTGGTTATTTGGCATTTATAATTTTTGGAATATGGATCTATTTAACTCATTTAATATTCTCTGTCTTTGTTGTGTACTACGTATATGTTCCTTTTATTGCAATTGCTGAGTATCAACGTCGTTACACGATTCAAGAAGAGACAAAGATGTTAAAGAAAGTTGAAAATTTAAAGCACAACTTTATTTCACTTATGTCACATGATCTTAAAACACCTGTGGCAAAGATAGCGGGTATGGCCGATAATATGTTAAATCAAAGTGGGGCCAATGAATTTGTTAGAAAGGGGTTATTTGGAATTATCGAAGCAACGAAGGAACTTAATAATTTTATAACCACTATTCTAGATGTGACAAAAATTGAATCAAGAAATTTGACACTGCAAAAAGTTTCGAAAGATATTAATCAAATTATTGAGAGTGTCCTTGAAAAATTTAAGTTTGAAAAAGATGATAGGAAAGTAGAGATTACGACAGATTTATCCCCGCTTTATCCAATTGAAATTGATGTTGACCTAATGAAGAGAGTTATTTCTAACCTTGTGGAAAACGCTATAAAATATTCTGGGGCAAACTCAATAGTCGAGGTCAAGAGCTGGGACGACGCAGAATGGATCTATATCTCTATTAAAGATAATGGTGTTGGAATACCGCCTGAAGATATTGATCATGTCTTTGAAAAATTTTACAGAGTAAAGAACGATGCGAGTCACTCTATAAAAGGTACTGGGCTTGGGCTATATTTAGTGAGATATTTTGTTGAACTTCATGGTGGTACTATTGAAGTTAAGTCAACATTAGGTGAAGGCGCACTTTTTTTAATCAAGTTGAAAAATATGTGATATATAATTGCACAAGAATGGTTCCGGGGAGGGGCTGATGAATAAGGTTTTAGTTGTAGATGATGATAAAGTTTTGCAAGATTCTGTCAAGACTGCGCTTGAGTTTCATCACTTTAGTGTTGATGTCGCCGATAACGGAAAGGCCGCGGTAGAGGCGGTTTACAAACAAAAATATGATCTGGTTGTTATGGATGTTAACATGCCAGAGATGAACGGCATTGATGCATTGATAGAGATGAAGCGTCACGATTCGTCGTTAATCGTACTTATTATGACTGCATTTTCAGATGTCGGAGACGCTGTAAGGGCGGTCAAAGAGGGAGCATATAACTATCTTGAAAAACCGATCACGAGTGAAAATTTAGTAGCGCTAATTAAAAGAGCGTTAAAAGCTAGATCGTTAATTCAGACAATGGCATTTTCTGCTCCGAAACTTTCTCTTGGCGGAGGTACATCGGATAAATTTGTCGGTGAGTCTGATGTTATGATCAAAGTTTTTGATATTATCGGTAAGCTCGCTCAAGTTAAGACACCAGTTTTAATAAGAGGTGAGAGTGGAACGGGAAAAGAGCTTGTAGCAAAGGCGATTCACTATAACGGGGTTAGGAAGGATGAGCGCTTTGTTACAATTAACTGTGCGGCGATTCCTGAAACATTGATCGAGTCAGAACTTTTTGGCCACGAGAAAGGGGCTTTTACTGGAGCGGTTGAGAGAAAAATTGGTAAGTTCCAGTTTGCAGATGGCGGAACAATTTTTCTTGATGAAATTGGAGATGTCTCGGCAGCGATGCAGGTTAAACTTCTAAGGGTCATCCAAGAGCAGAGCTTTACTCCTGTTGGTTCAAATAGAGTTGTTAAGGTCGATGTTAGAATAATTGCAGCTTCACATAAATCGTTTGAGAATATGATTAAAGATGGGACGTTTAGAGAAGACCTGTTTTATAGATTGAATGTACTTCCAGTCTATTTACCAGCATTGCGCAAGAGGGTTTCTGATATTCCACATCTCGTAGATTATTATGTCTCGTATTTTAACCACTTACACAACCTTGATATAAAAGGAGTTAGTGAAGGAGCTCTCAAAGCATTAACTAGTTATGATTGGCCAGGAAATATAAGAGAGTTGAGAAATGTTATCGAACACGCTTTCATTATTGAATCTAGCGACTGGATCGACGTCTCGTCACTTCCTGAAAGTGTTCGAAAAGGTGAGGTGTCAAAAAATAGGATTACCGCTGACGAAGCGGGCGGTCTAATTAATTTTCAGGACATTGAAGATTCTGTTTTGGATAAAGATAAAGCTACTACAGACAGTGAAGGTGGACAGTATAAGTTTACGTTTACGACACAAAATGGTGGAGCGAAAGAGTTAATGGATTTTCAAGTCGCAAAAGATACTTTTGAAAAAATGTTTATCATTGAAGCGTTGAAATTAAACAATGGTAAAATTAATCAAACAGCCCTTAAGTCAAATATTCCTAAGAAAACTTTGCTTAGGAAAATTGATAAGTATGAGATTAAGCCAAAAGATTATCACAACTAAAAAAGTGGATTGAATGAAAAATATTAAAGCAAATTTTAGTGTTGTATTGGTTGCTGTTATAATAAGTTTGATAATAGTTTTTGATCAAATAACAAAATGGGTAATCAGAGCAAATTACCTCGTTCATGAATCAACAAAAGTCATCACTGATTTTTTTAGTATAACCTATATAAGAAATACTGGTGCCGCATTTGGATTTGGTTCAAAGTTTGGAGAGGTACCACGAATTATGCTTTTTAAAGTTCTGCCTGTTCTTGCTTGTTTGTGGCTTGCTTGGTTAATCTATACTACGCCAAAAGGTAAAAATTTACTTAGAACTGCGTATGTTCTTATTTTGGCCGGAGCTATCGGCAATTTGATTGATCGATTTTATTTTGGGTTTGTTGTCGACTTTTTAGATTTTAATTTTGGGTTTTATCACTATCCAGCATTTAACGTTGCAGATAGTAGTATTACAATCGGTGGATTTCTCCTTGCGTATGAGCTAATTTTTATTCAGTCAAAAGAGCTAAAAGTTAAACAAGAGGAAGCATAATTGTTACCGGTTTTATTTAATTTATCTTGGTTTACTCTTTACTCCTACCCACTATTTTTAGGTTTTGCTTTTGGAATCGGCCTTCGAGTTGCGATATCACTAGTCGAAAAATATGGTGTAGAACCAAAGCTAAAAGCAGATTTTATTATTTCTATATTTCTTGGAACATGGATCGGCGCAAAGCTTTTATTCCTTGTGGTAAATACAGATGAAAATTCTTTCCAATATGTTAGGTACAGTTCATTTTGGCTCGGTGGAGGATTTGTTTTTTATGGAGGATTTATTTTTGCTCTTGCTATCTTGGCCCTTTATGTTTTTATCTTAAAAAGATTTAACTTGCAAGACGTTGCACTCTTAGTTCCTGCTTTGGCATTTGGACACGGAGTTGGCCGCCTTGGTTGTTTGCTAGCTGGTTGTTGTTACGGAAGTGAAACAAGTTCATTTTTTTCAATTTATCTACATCACGCTTCAAGGCATCCTGTTCAGCTTTACGAGTCTTTGCTTTTGTTTATTCTTGGATTTGTCACTTACAAAATGGTGAAGGCAAGTGTTTCGAGAAGCAAAATTATAATTACATATTTGTACGGATATAGTTTGGTTAGATTTGCACTAGAGTTTTTAAGAGGTGATGAAATTAGGGGAGTGTTTTTTAATCTTTTCTCAACTTCGCAAATAGTTTCAATTGTGATTATTTTTTTATCTACTTGTTTTATCTTTATTGTGCAAAGACGTTCGCGGTAATATATAGAAAGTTTAACCCAGCATACCCTAATATAACTATATTTGGCAGTATAGATTCAATCATGTAAAGAGGAAGATTCGTTATGGTTATCTCTGTGGCCGGAGCATCATTAATTAGATGATTAGACTTATGAGATGTTTTGTATTTTTTAATAAAGTTATTATTAAAAAGAATTACCTCTTTCCAGTTTTTTTCAAGAGCGAAAATGAAGAGAGATTTTAACTTTCCGCCTTTTTCGGCCTTGACCTCTATGGGGATAATTTTCGAATCTTTTTGTATAACAAAATCTACTTCAGCTTTACTTGTCCCTTTATCGCGTACCCAGTAACGTAACTCAGGAGGTTGCCGATTATTGTAAAACTGCTGTAGGTGTTGCGCTATAAACTGTTCGGCAATTACTCCTTTGTTGACAAGGATCGCATCTAGGTGCTCATCAATAAAATGATAATCTAATTTTTGAATTGCATTCATTAGACCGATATCTAAAAAATATAGTTTATATATAGACGGTGTTAGGGTGGCATCAAGGGGCAGGCCAGAACACTCGCTATGTATTGCTGGCACCACTACCATGGCATCAATTAGCAGTTCGATGGCATTTTTAACCTCTCTTGATCCACTTTCTGAATCAAAATTTTGGTACTTCACCTTTTTGCCAACTTGGTATGCTGCCTGTTTGAAAATTTTTTCAATTCTCTTGTAATCAATCCTTTTGGCATATTTTGGAAAGTCGGCAGCGTAAGTTTCAACTATGTCTAGATGAACACCTCTTACCTTCGATAGTGATTGAGTTTCGATAAAAGTAAGAATTGCTTTTGGCATTCCTCCGATATAGAAATATTTTTTTAAAAGTTTCACTAAATCATTATGCATAAATTTACGTACGTTGTTTTCTAAAATGGACTGAGCAAATTGTTCTTCTTTTATTGCAAGCAAGAATTCACAGAAAGTCATTGGTACCATATATAAAAAACGAACTCTTCCCACTGGAAAGCTGATTTCTTTTTTTTTGATTACTAGCTCTAACAGTGAACCTGCCGCTATTATTGCTGGCCCAATATTATCTTCGTAGAAATATCGCAATGATTCTATTAATGCGGGAGATTCCTGTATTTCATCAAAAAAAAGCATACTCTCTTTCGTTGGTTTTCTTTTAAATTTTGATTCAATTTCAGCAAGTAGTTCGTAGATATCGATTTTTTCTTTTGTTAACGAATGATACCCCTCTCTTTCGAGATTAATTTCAAAGAGGTCGATGTTGTTCTCTTTGGCGACTATTTTAACTGTCGTTGTCTTTCCAATTTGTCTAGGTCCCCGTAAAATTAGTGGTGGCCTATCAGTTTCATTATACCAAGAGAGGATCTCTTTTTCGATGAGTCTTTTCATTTTAAAGCTCCTTCTAGGGTATTATAACAAGCAAGTGAGCTTAAAACAACATGTTATTTTAAGCATTAAAACGTATAATCAGTATGTTGTTGGCGTTTGCCAGCATTATGGTGGTGTTTGTAAAAAATATTCTATTGCTCCAATTTTTTGTAAATTGTTAGTTGTTGATTTTTTGAAATTTGGGCCGATTATCTGAGTTGCTTTAGATGGTTTTAGTTTTTCGGACATGTGAACTAATGATTTCGATGTAACATTATCTGAAAATTTAACTTCAATTAATTCTTCTAAATTACCATCTTTAATATGGGCGAAGTCAACTTCTCGTTTTTCTTTATCCCGAATAAAGCATAGTTCATGTTTTTCACCAGTGTAATCTTGTAAAAAGTTATAATGTTTCAGCAGATGGTTTGCTACTAAATTTTCAAAAATCGCGCCTTCATCGCCAATCACATCTCCATTATCAAAAAAATAAACTTTAAATGGTTTTTGTATTGATCTAGCTACATTTTTTGTATAGGGCTTAACAATAAATAAGAGATACATTTTTTCAAAAATAGAGATCCAGTTTGATATTGTGGTAACACTTACTTGAATATCTTGTGCAATGTTTGATAATGAGATTTCACTTCCGGCCCGCTCTCTTAATAGTTGTAGTAGTAGTGACATCATTTGGATGTTTTTTATGTTTTCCAAATCCCTGATATCATCTTTAATTATTTTCTCGTATCGTTCCTCTCTCCATCTCCTTGCTTCTCGTTGGTCGTTATCTAAAAAAACTTCAGGGAATCCTCCAACTTTCATTAGTCTAGAAAATTTTTCTTTTGGAGTTAATGACTTTGATATAAATTCATTTAATGTAAATGGGTGTAGGCGCCAGTGGTGATATCTTCCAAGCAAAGAGTCGCCACCGCGTCTATATACATCAAGTCTTGCACTTCCTGTTACTAGAAAATTGTGATTATCCTTTTGAGTGTCATATATCCCTTTAATGAGATTTTTCCATTTAGGATATTTGTGGATTTCATCAAAAATGATGAGGGTTTGTTCATCAAACCATTCCTGTTTCAAAATTTTTTTTTGATCATGAATACTGTCCCAATTTAGGTACATCCCATTTTTTGAGTAGTGTTTTAGAATGTTCTGGGCCATGGTAGTTTTGCCTACTTGTCGAGGGCCACCGATAAAGACCATTTTTTTCTTAAGGTCTTTTATTAGGAAATTATGCAAATAGCGTGTTGTCATGTGTTGTTCTCGTTATATTTGCGCATGCTTTAGCTATGACCATTTTATACCATACTGGAAAATAGTCAAGACTGTTTTATGGTGTACTGGAAAATGGTCATTTGATTGATTTGCGCTGGAGGGATAATGATTAGTGTAGTCTCGGGCAGAGCGCTTCGAAGAGTCCATCGACACCGTCTCCGGTTCTCGCGTCTACTTGAATAATTTTATCTCGTATCGACTCTAGATATTCCGCTCTCTTGTTTTCTTTTAGCTTAAGCGTTTTACGAAGAAGATCCCACTTCTTTCCTTTTGCAAATTCTTTATTAAAGACAAACTTCTTTAAGTCATCAAATACCTCTGGCTCATTGATTTCTGTAGCAATGTTCATAGTTTTCCAAACAAGGTCTTCCCAATCTTTAGCGTGAGATTTGGAAAAGACATGCTCACTAAAATTTCCGAGGATGTCCCAATTCTTTAGCTCTTTTGCATGATCTAGAATATTAGAAACTAAATCCTTCCATTTTGCAGATTTTTCGTTGGCAAAAACATTTTTAGCGAGGTCAGCTAAAAATTCAAAATCTTTTTGTTCAGCTGCTTTTTTGATAATAAGCTCTAACACCTGACGATCAAAGTCGCTATACTCTTTTGTTAATTTAGTTATTAAAGATGACAGTTGCCTAGTGTCGTATTTTTGATTAATAAGATCAGCGATAGCATTTAAGTCTTGTTTTTTAAGAAGCTCTTCGATTGATAGTGTTGTTATACTGTTTTGTTTAACAACAACTTCGCTTTGCGCTGATGGTTGCTGCGTATCTGGCCCCTGAATATTTTTAGCTTGATCGGCTTTTGGTTTTTCTATGTTTGGAGTTTTTATCTGTGGAGCTTTAGCATTTGCTACGGTTGGTTTTCTTGTTGTTTTTGCTAAACCCTTTAACCTAAATGCTTCGCGAAGGTTTTCAAGCGTTGCTCTTTTTCCATTTAAGAGTTGGGTAATGCGTAGGTGATTTCTAATTTCTGGATTAGATAAAATATGGTTGATAATAAGGTCGTCGTACTTGCCACTTTTAACATATGTTTCAACCAACTCAAGCCATCTATCGGTAAATCGGGGGTGGTTCATAATCTCTGGCTTAGATAAAATGTACTCGGTAATTTGCCAGTCGTACTTGCCACTTTTAACATATTTTTCAACCAACTTGAGCCATTTGTCGGTAAATTTAGGATGGTTCATAATCTTTGGATTAGATAAAAGGTACTTAAAAATATACTCGTTGCTCTCGTCGCCATTGCCACTTTTAACATATTTTTCAACCAACTCGAGCCATCTGTCGGTAAATCTTGGGTGATTCATGATCTCTGGTTTAGGTAAAATATGGTAGCGGATATTATGTTCGCACGTTTCACTTTTAGCATATATTTCAAACAGCTCAAACCATCTATCAGTAAAATTAGGGTGGTTCATAATCTCTGGATTAGATAAAATATAGTGGATGATATTATGATCGTTCTTGCCACTTTTAACATATATTTCAAACAGCTCAAACCATCTATCAGTAAATTTAGGGTGGTTCATAATCTCTGGATTAGATAAAATATAGTGGATGATATTATCTACGTACGTTCCACTTTTAGCATATATTTCAAACAGCTCAAACCATCTATCAGTAAATTTAGGGTTATTCATAATTGCTGGCTTAGATAAAATGTGCTCAATGCTCCAGTTGGCATCCTTGCTTTTTTTTATTGTAGTATTAACAAGCTCAAGCAGATCATCGCCGATTGATTCTTCGGCAAGATCTTTCATTGCAAAAAGGTTTTTTCTATCTCCTTTGCTTAAATCCCAATCGTCGAAACTAAGTCCAAAAAATTTATTATAATCCTTAATCTCGCTAAAGGCCTTAACTGCGGAGTCACCATTAAAAATGGTGGCAACGTTTTTTAGCTTCTGTACACCTTCCATCGAAACTATTTCTTTAACTTGATCTATTTTTAAAATACGATCCAGCAGTTTACTTCTGTTTTGCAAAGCAAGCCTTCCTAGAAAACTCCTGATCTTTTCTTTATCAAAAGTCTCTGCCATCTTAAACACTTCGCTGTTTTTAGTTACCTTACTCTGAACGACTTCTAGTTCTGAAGTATTGAAAAATATTTCAATACCGTTTGAGTTCTTTGCAATTTTATCGTAG
>DYOQ01000025.1:31999-37643 GCA_020720455.1 Bdellovibrio sp. | reverse complement strand
TGTTATGGGCCAGTTCATATCCATTTACGTAATTTCATATCGTTACATTTTCCTGATAAACAAAAAGAATAGAGTAATTAATTGTAAGAAAATTAATATATCAATAAATCCAAAAGAAACCTAAAATTTGGCCATAGGGAGTGAATACACACTAATTTTTTGGACGTACAAAAAGGATTTTTGTACGTCTTTTCTTCTCTTCTCTTCTCTTTTTAAATCTCTTTAAAATTTTGTCCCGAAATTAATAAATGCTGTGTCGTTAGTGCGATACATACTCCAATAATTGGTTAGAATAGGGGCCCAAACAGTTTCTGAACCAAGTTCAGTAAATATACCTTTGTACGGATAATACTGAATCTTTGTCATAAGAGTTCTATCTTCTGATCTCATATCGTGTATGTACTCTAAGATCAGTCTAACTTTCTCTACTAGAAAAATACTGAAATTTAGCCCAAGCGCACGCTGCCACCTCACCGGCTCATCTAAAAAACTATCACTTAGTCCGATGCTATCAGAGAGAAGGTTTAAAAAATTTAAAGAAAGAGTCGACTTATATGAAAACGGCAAATCGAAAATAACAGAGCTATGAAGAAAGCTCTCATCAAAATATGTCGACTTTATTTTAAAATACTCGATCTCAACGCCTTTTACTTGTCCATGATCTGGGCAGTTTCTTTCCAAACCTAAATTAAATTTCCAGTCATTACCGACATAACGATAATCCGTACCGTAAACCTGATGATAATTTATAAATGGCCAAAATGGTACACTGACTTCGTCTTGTTCCTCTGTTAAACCACCCTCTGCATTAACCCTAACCCTAGGTTCAGGCTTATAACTCCAGTAAGCTGAAATCCAACTACGATTAAACCCGTACTCAACATACAACCCACCCCCAGGTTTTATAATCAAATCTTCGAGTGGTGGCATTCTTAACTCATATTTATTTGGAACCAAATTACCATTTAACACTAATGTTCTTTGAGGTGGTTTTTTTGCCCACTCAGCAGCAGAAGTTACTTTGCCATTTTCAACATCAACGTTTGGATTAAGTTCAGGTATCAATAAAGGAGAAAACATAAGCTCAATCAAAAAATTTTTACTAGGCTTAAATTTAACAATAGTCCCAACAATCCCTTCCCTTGCGCTGCTTAGCAGCTCAAAATTTTCTCGCCCGCCCAAATGGCCCGTCACCCAAAACTGATCCGCAGGATTCCAGTTCAAAATTTTTCTTCCAACAACTAACTCAACATTAGCAAAACCATCACTTCTTACTGTTGTAAATAACTCACTTAAAGAGCCAATAGGTTTTTTGGCCTTGGGGTAATATCGAAACCTAAGTTTGGCCCCATCGTCACTCGATAGAGAGTCAGCTCCAGAATACCAAGTATATCCATAATCAACCCAATTCGAGTCTTTGGCCTTTTCAAACGGATCATTCATTCTGTAAATCTGCTGAAAATAAATATTATTTACCTGTTCGCTATTTTGACTTGAAAATAGTTCAAAACTTAACAAAGAGAGCAACACAACATAAATACAGCAAGTTAAGCGCAACAAAAAATCCCCCCAAAAACTTAAAAAGAGAAGGCTACATGAAAAAACAATAACTGAATAGGTAATATTATACCAATAACTAATGACTCTTTGACTATAGACTAATAACTAACGTAAGATTTATCCTTAAAACTTTTGGAGAGCTTGCTGTGCACGCAGTTATGTTAAATTTTTTGATAATCTCACTGCTTGTACTAGCTAGCACATCTTGTAGCGACAAACCAAATCCAAAGCATGACGTTTACCAATCAAAAGAGTTTAGCCTAACTTGCGACATGAATACGGACAAACTCAAAGACATCCTTGACGAAGATGTTTCTGCAGAGCTTGAGTGTTTAAAAAGGAACTTAGTCCAGTACTCAAAATATGTCAGGCGAGAGAGTAACCGAGGCTTCATCACCCGGTCTGAGATTAAAAAATTTATTAAACGATACTTTCCACCAGAAAATGCTTCAATGGCAGACGCTCTAGATCTGATATTTAATCTAAATACGCTAATTCTTAAAGATGAGCCTGGGCAGATCTCTCTTACCAATATCGTTCCTTTTTTTAAAATTTTAATAATTGCCAATATTGAAGCTACAAAAATCACCAAATTTTTTAAGCAGATAGAGTCATCTCCTGAAAACTATATGGTAATTAGAGATGACGTGCAAAGCTCAGTGAAAAAATTTGCGGAGATGACACTGTCCCTAGTTGTAAACTCTGACAAGGATTACCATGGCCAAGTATCAATAGAACAATTTTTGGTTGCACTAAAAGAACAAATGAAACTGGATCTCGACATTGAAACTATTTCATCATTTCTTTTCATCAAAAAACTATTAGTTGGGGGTGACAAAGAGACTGTCTCTCCAGATGAAGTACAGCTCTTCTTGTCTAAACTTGAAGAGATGGCAATGGCGATATTTGACGTGATCCTCGCAACCGAGAGCGCATTTTCCTCGCAAAAACAGTATTTCGAATTTATGGCAAATAGATTTAGACAATTTCAATCATCAATGTATCAGTGGAATGATGAGACGCCGATATTAACGATTAAGCCGATTATATCCATACTAAAAATGATCCTTGGAGATAAGCACGATGTTGAGCAACTCTCCAGTAAGCTAGAAATTCTAAAAAAAGAGATTTTTGGAGGGCAACCAGATATCTTGAATTTTAGCGACGTAAAAGCTTCGCTAGAATACGCCCACGAATCGTTTACTGCTCTCGCATCACTAGAACGAGCTGCCACACCTTATTCAAACGATGATCTAATTAATGGCGACGATTTAGACCTTGATAGCTTTATAGAGCTAATCATATCAAAAAGCGATAAGGTATTTGCAACCTCTCTTGATATGATCTGTGAACTAAAAGCAATTTTAATTGGTGGAAAAACGGATCAAATCTATCCTCGAGATGTCAAAAGTCTTATACCTATCCTAATGTCATTTAGAAACAATGGTGTCGCCGCAACAAAATTAATAAAAAAGTTTCGAAATAAAGAGTTAGATTTTTGGAAAACAAAAGAATACTTGGAATTTCACTTTGAAAACACCGCGGCCGATTATAAAAAATTTGCTACTGGGCCAAACATTAACAATACTGAAGTAGACATCCTGCAATTCTTTTTAAAACTTAAAGAGTTTCTCGAAGAGTTTAATTTTGGCATAAAAATAGGAAATTTCGATGAAAAACTGATTCCAACTATCAAAGCTCTAAAGATGATGCTGCTTGGTGGGAAAAAAGATTTTTTAACGACTGATGATATGAAAATGTTCATGGAAAAATCGACAAAACTAGGAATCTTTTTTTTCGATTTCCCCGCAGCAAAAAAAGAGCACTTCAAGAGCGATGACGAATACTTTAACTTTACCAAGCAGAGTATTATCAACCTTCAATCAACACTGTATACGTGGGATGACAACACTAATATTTTAGATTTTGATCATTTTATTGACTTCTTAGATAAAGTTTTAGGCGAAAAATATGAGATCCCTACCTACTCATCCAAGTTACAAATTCTAAAGAAAAGAATATTAGGAGGCGATGAGGACTCATTCTCATACCTAGAAATCAAAACAGTGCTAGATTATATGGCCGAAATTTTTGGTGGATTAACCAACACCAGCAGTAAACAACATTTTGAGAATGAAAGGGATGAAGAGACAACCGGCCTTGCTGATTTTCTGAAAAAATTTTTATCAAAAGACGAAAAAATTATTGAACAGACAATGGATCTAATCTGGAACCTAAAACTTCTTACTCAAGGTAAGACGATCGATTACTTTGCTCCATCAGACGTAACAAAAATATTACCGTTTATCGTTGCCACAACAAAACATGGAACCTCATCGCTACAAACAATCAAAAAGATGAAAAATGCATCAAAAGAAGAGATGTGGCACTTACGAGATACATTCATCAACGATGTCGTTAGTATTGCTGAAGCATTTAAACAATGTTTCAACCAAAACGCATCAACCAGCATACCACTAGAAACTATTGTCGAGTATTCGATATCACTTCTTAAAGAGTTCGGTGTAAATGTTGATGATAAATTTCTTGATGATGACTTTTATCCTGCCATTGTTGCAGTTAAGTTAATCTTCATGGGCGGAAAGAGTGACCAATTAAGCAGCAATGACCTCTCATGGTTTTTCTCTAAGTTTTCAGACATAGCAATTGCCATCTTTGATATCTTTTACATGCAAGAAAAATCGTATGACAGAACAACAATCCGAGCAGAGCATTTATATAATGCTATTTACTCTCTAAAAGAGGCCCTTCATAAATCCAATGAACCAACCTTGCTAATTTCAATACCAGAACTTGAAACTGTTATAAAAACAATCTATCCAAAATATCAAGACAAAAAAATTGATCCTCTCATTAGAACTTTAAAAAAGATTTTTTTAAAAAATGAAAGTGGTTTCATCTCCTCCGGAGACTTAGATACTGCCTTATCTATTGCGCTAGAGGGTATCGAGTTAAATTACTTCAACGTAGTCACCTATGAACTAGTTAGTATTTCTCAACAGCGTTTAGTGACACATCCACCTCTTAATAATTATAATTCAAGAATACACTCAAAAGTTCCAAGCTACTGGAAACGGTTTTCAAGCGATATGAAGGTTGGGAAATACTATTTAGATGAAGATGGTTCCCAATATTTTAACTATGATACAAAACCAACTAACTATGGCCTAAACTTCAAAATACTGCTCAGATGGGGACTCGAGTATTTGTATAAATATTTTGGCTCAACAGGCGTTCCAATACCTGATTGTGAAATTACAAATTACTCAATAACTCCAGAAAAACTTCAAGAGGCATTTGTAGTAATGCGACCTCTTCTTGACCTCCTAAATTTTGAGATCTCGCCTACTATGGCCCAGACCACTTCATACCTTGGAGATCTATTTCAATTCAAATCAAATGGTAACAGCGCCCTAGATATATATGAATTAAGAGATTACCTCGAAGCAATTTTTTCAAGCTTTATCATCGGAGATAAATTCACATCTCAACTTCCTGAAGCTTGTCGCATAATTGATAAGGAAAACGATAAAACTATATATAAATCGTCATGTGTAAAAGGATTATTTTACGATATCTTTCTGAATAAGATCGGACAAAAAGAGAAGCTAATTGCGTTCTCAAAATATATTAGGACAATTAGTGACGAAGAAAAAAGTAATTTCATTCAAGCGATAGAACTTTTTACAAAATCTGACAAAGACCCCTTAACCCCTTACACATCATTTGATATCACAATGCTAATTGGTAGTATTAAGAATATCGAATCAGCATTTATTCGGTTTGACTTGAACCAAGATGGTATCATAAATAAAGATGAAGCTGAACTAGCATATCCAACTTATAAACAGCTCATCATAAAAATGGGCGATGGGGCCTTTGATAACGACAGCAAATTAGCAAAGTCAGCTTTTCTCTATATGCTAGATAAGATGAAAGTCCCATCGTTCTTAACACTAATATGGTATCATGGGACATCAAAAAAAGAAGTGAACGCAACGAGGTTAAGCATTGCAAAGTTAATGGAGATCATTACTTCTGGTGGTGGAAAAATTGATAATGA
>DYOQ01000025.1:0-31899 GCA_020720455.1 Bdellovibrio sp. | reverse complement strand
TGATAATGACAAGGACAAGGACAAGGATGATGATTATGATGAATAAAATGTTATTTCTGTTTATCCTAACAGCAATCATTAGCGATACTGCATTTGGCAATATTCAGACAATCATAAATAGTAAATCTACAATTTTAAATTTTGGAGTAGTTATTAACAACTCCAAATATAAAATCTATAGATCTGAAAGACTTGGAAAAGAAGGTCTGACAAAACTACAAGCTCATCTAGCTCAAGTAAACCTCCCGATGCCTAAAATAATTGTCTATATGAACTATTCTGACTACTCAGCACTCAATCAAGAAGCAATAGAAGAGTATGAATCTCAATCACGCTTTGGATATAAGTTTTACCACTCCTACGACTATAGTAATCGCACCTATCTAGATGGCCACAACCCTTTTTATCCAGAAGATGATATCGACAACTTAGATGAAATCCCCATCTGGAATTTCCCACTACAAAAAGCAATCACAATATTTAATATTCACCCAGATGGAGCTCTCGACGGCGGAGTAGACGCTTTTGAAAAAATCATGAAGATTGTTTTAAACCCAGAGAACTCTCCTGTACTGTTTCATTGTCACGGAGGCAAGCACCGAACAGGAATGATTGCTTTAGCTATAAGATATTTGCAAGGCGGTAGCTGGGTGAACGATAAAACACCACTCTTCTTTCCATCGCTATCTTCATATACTTTTGGAGTAGTAATCAATAATGACGCAAAACTTGAGTACATGCTTTACAATCCACTAAGGGCCAGGCAAGAAAACTTCGACTTTATTGATAACTATTCTAAAACGACTAATTTTTTACAGCTAGCAAATCAGTACCGTAACGATTTAAATCTCAAAGATTAAAAATTGTCCCACAAAATGCTGGCCTAACAACATCCCCTAAAGCATTTTTGATTTCAACAAGAGCATCAAAACCTGTACAGTGAGCTGGCGCAAGCATGGAAAAATTTTTGTCTAAAAAATACTCTATGGTTTTTTTTACTCGATTTTTCTCAGCATCTTTTAAATGAGTTCCTCCAATAAAATGGGATACCTTACGGCCAGTAACTTTTCGACTCTCTTCAATAATATTTACAACACCACGGTGAGCACATCCAGATATCGTCAACACGGCCTGATCCATAACAATTGCAAGATTAACTTCATCTGTAAAACAGTCTTTAACCAAACTATTCCCTACTCTACACTTAAAAGAATCAGATATTGTTTCAAACTCATTTACAGCAGGCACATTCGTAATGATATACGCACAATCATCAAGTTGAGTAGACTGATCAACAAAAACAAACTTGCCTCCTAGACCTTCTATTCTCTCTTTTGTAAAACTAACCCCTGCATACAATTCATCCTTACCTTTAAGTGTATACTTTGGTTGAAAAAGATGAGAGTGAGAATAGATGGTACACTTTCCTACTTGCTCTACTACCTTATCAAGCCCATTGCAATGATCATAATGGCCATGAGACAAAATAATGGTTTCAACAGATGTCAAATCAACGTTTAATACTTTGGCATTTTTAATAACTACATCGCCGCTCATTCCTGTATCAAAAAGAATATTTCCATATTTATGTTCAATAAAAGCTGAAAACCCCCATTCTGAAAGTGACATCGTATTTGCAGAACTGTTTTCAGAAAGAATAACGATTCTCACTTAAAACCTCTTCAGAAATTTAAAATATTTACTCTCAATGACATCTATCTCTACATTTTGGCCACACTTTTGACACTTACCAAGCTCTGCTGGCCTGAAATTTTTCCAACTTCCTGCACTAGTTACTATATGATTAGAAATAAAGTCACACGCTTCACAATAGTATGGAACATAAAATGACCTGATTTCACTTCCTGTTCTAACTAACCCTTCAACCATATTTATCTGATCAATTAAATTAACAGGACAACTCTTATATATAAGTTGAATCTTTTCAGGAATCTCTCTCAACCACGCAATCCAATCTCTAATACCACACGAGTTAATCATGGCCATATTTTCAAAATCTAACTCTACTATTTTTATTCCAGACAGCTCAAGCGTTGGAAAAACTGAATCTTCATCCAGTTGCCCAACAACGCTAATCAAAAGCGTGTCCTCATATTTTATAACACCATATTTTTTAGCACCCATAGCAACTCCATTTAAAATATTTATACCTGCAATAAATGCAAACTTTTTTTACTAACTCCACCTTGTTTTTGACTTAGATCAATTGAAAAGATCAAGCAACTCTTCTCTTCCTTTTGAACACAAATGCTCATGCTTTCTGCTTTCTCAAACAAAAGCCTAACGCCAATACCGGCCCCACCGCATGCAAAAGAAATACTAGATTCAACACCTTTATTATACGTTTGATAAACCTTATCAATTAAAGCATTCGGGGCAAGTGTTCCAAAAAGATCAGTACAACCAATATATACTCTTTTTAGTTTCTTATCATAGGCAATTTGAACAACAGCTTCCCTTGCGCTACCTAAAACAACCATATTTTTTCTATCTTTAGAAATATTACCCATTAACGTTGTTGGGGCATTATATAGCGCATTTGTAAACAGTTCATCGACCATTAAGACAATTTCACTCCTATGTCTACTTGCTCCTGGAATTTCATTCAGTGCTTCCGATACGGTTTCTAAAACATCTTCTTTATCACTTGAAGAACAAAAAGATACTCGTAGGGAGCTAAGATCATCTGGAAAATCTGCTTCTCCTTTAGTTAAAAACCTATCAATAGCTCGTTCATCTGCTAAAAAGATACTCATAATTGCAGCGAACGGATCTGTATGGAAAATTTGAGACTGAGTGATCATTAAAAATGACAGAACCAGATGTTTGACCACAATTGGATCTTCAATATTTAAAATATGATTGATTTTTGAATGACTAGCAAAGGCCATTACCTCATGATCATCCATCGCTTGATAAAAAGAGATTGCATCAAAATATTTCGTATCACCAATTTTATCACTAAATACGTTGTTAACATTTACCAATGTAACTTTATCTACAATTCTCTTTAATACGTTACTACCAACTTCTTTTATAAAATTTTCAACAACTAACCGTCTTGACATTTAATAAACTCCTGACGCAAAACATGCATCTATTTTACAGGCAAACAAAACACAAACCTACAATATTCATTTACCCGAGAATAAACCTCAACTTTCCCGCCTACAAATTCTACCACCTGTTTTATTGCACTAAGTCCAAGTCCTCTTCCTGCAAGCAAGGTTTGTGAAACATGAGTAGTAACTCCAGGTGAAAAAATCGAAGCCAGTACCTCACTCTCTGTAAGATTTAAAAGCTCTTCAGTTGTAAACCATTTTAGCTGTCTTTTGACATCTTCAACAGAAATTCCCCTGCCATCATCTTCTACTGATAGCACCAAATTATCTTGCAAATCCATTCTGCACTCAACTTTAATTCTGTTTTGCACACTCTTTCCAAAATGCTGCCTTTCTTGCGGAGACTCAAGTCCATGAGCGATAATATTTCTAAATAGATTTATTAAAGAGGAAAAAAAACGATCAAACCTATTAACCTCAACCAACATATCGCACCCAATAAATTCAATTGGAGAAACTTCAAACCCTCGCTCTCTTGCATGCTCAAAAACAAATTTATCGTAATTAACAAAAAATGAATACACCGGTCGCTTTAAATATTTTTCTTTAAACTCCACTTGTGAAGATTCTGGCAACTGATCTTTTATTTTATCAAGCTCTCTATATGAAATAGATACAAAATTTTTATCAGATAAAAAATTTGGCCCTAACATTTGAGTACAATCTTCTACTTCTTGCTGTAAAACTGTGCCAACGGCCATTGATACTGACTTAACTTTTGCTCTATCTTCTTCTCTTTTTCTACTATCACTATTTAAAAAATCTGTAATTACATTTTCAAGTGAATTAAGTGCATTCTCAACTTGAACCATTGAAAAAAGTGAAACCCCTCCTTTTAATGAATGAATTTTTATCAGTTTCATGCTTACGACATTTAAATTTAAACATTTATCACTATTAAAAATATTAATAAGATCATCCATGGTGAATCTAACTTCATCAACAAGCTCGACGAACATCTGCTTACCTTGAATAATTTTAGAGATCTTATCCGCTTGCCTTTTCTTTACGTCTAAATCTTTCATCGCTACAACGGTCTCAGTGCAATCAGTCCCTACTACGACAACTCCAACCATCTGGCCATCCTCGCAGAACATTTGAAAATACTCTAACTCAACAAACCTAAAATCTTTAGTCGTTAATGATTTTGGACCAAGGTTAACTAGATCAATAAATGGAATCATCTCCTTAAATAATCCCTTTGCCCAAAATTCGAGATCAAAATCTTTGACACAATTACCAGAAAGCAATTCCCAAACTTTTTTATCTGTAAACTCAGCTCCAAAAAAATTTTCACAAATATGGGTATAAGTTGGCAAACAAACACCCTCTGCATCAAAAACAAAAAGGGCCTGGCCAATACTATTAACCATCGCATTTAAAAAACTGTTCTTATAATTTAACTCAGAGGTCCTTTTAGCAACCATCTCTTCAAGATTTTTAGAATAAAGTTCCAACTCCTTTTTTGCCTGCTTTAAATCTTTAATCGTTGACTCTTTTTGAGCGAGCTCACTCCGATATTTTTTTTGAAGATTTTTTTCTAAACCAACTTCACGTAATACCACCTTCCACAACTCAACATCTTCTTGATTATGCTTAAAGATTTCGCTCTCAATGAGCACAAGAGTTCTACCTTTTAACCCTTTCCTCGTCGTAAAATTTGTCTCTAGATAAGTGGATGTTGTAAACAACGTCTCTAATCCACCTTCAAAAGTGACCTCATTGAAAAAATTATCTATCTTTAGCAATCTTCTTAAAGAGACTCCAATTAGCCTTGCCCCACTCTCATTTCCATAAAAAATGGAACCAGTTTTATCTATAATAAAAACTGCATCTAAAAAATTATCATAATGAGAGAACTGCAAAAAAACGCTCTCACCCAAAGAAAGAATGTCCATTAGACTATTTTATACCATTATGAAAGACGATAGAAGCAGCACCTAAAATGGCACCATCTTCCTTTGGTAGACTACTTATCTCAACTTTTATTTTTCCTCTAAAAGATCTAAAGATCATTTTTTCAAACTCAGCTCTAATCATCTCAAGAAAAATCGGGCCAGCGTTCATGACTCCGCCAGTCAAGACTACCATTTCAGGAAACAAAATCGTGGCCATCGAAGCTAGTCCCTTGCCAAGATATTTAGCGCTCTCTCCAAATATCTTTAACGCATCCTTATCTCCACTTTTTAAAGCAGTACCAAGTAGCGCCAAATCGACATCACTACCTAAAATCTCTTTAATCGTAAGTTTCATCCCCGTTGCTGATGCATAAGCTTCAAGATGGCCAGCTCCACCACACCCACAAGCTCTGCCGTTTGGGACAATCTCAATATGGCCTCCTTCTCCCGCTCCACCAAATGCACCTTGCAAAACATTACCATCAATAATAATGCCTGTTCCAACACCCGTGCCTAACGTAACAACCAAAAGATGTTTGACACCACTAGCACACCCCCACAACAGTTCACTGACTGCTGCCAAGTTCGCATCGTTATCCACAAACGTTGGAAGCTTAAAGAGTTCTTCAAATCTTTTTTTTAAATCAACACTACCCCACGACAAATTAGGAGGTTCGTGCACCATGCCTGTTAAAAAGTTGGCATTCGGTGCTCCAACACCAATGCCAATCGGGACTTTACCTGTTATCGTTAAAAGCTTGTCGACTATTTCTTTCAATCTAGGAAGATAAATATCAAAAGACTCTTCACTCTTTGTTGGGAAAATTTCTCGAAAGGCAATACTGCCACTTTCATCAATAAGCCCAACTTTACTGTTAGTTCCACCAATATCGATTCCAAGAACAAATTTTTCCATAGAACTCCCTTAACTATTGCTTAACCATACTTAGAAAGTTACTCTATTTTAACATTATCATATTTAAAATCTAATACAGGGAGATTATGACAGCAATTAGCTTAAAAAACATCTCAAAAAATTATGATGAAGTCTCTGTTATTAAAGATTTAAATCTTGAAATCGGAGCAAATGAGTTTGTTGTTTTAGTCGGCCCAAGCGGATGTGGAAAATCAACAACACTACGAATGATAGCTGGACTTGAAGATATCTCTTGTGGGAAACTTTTTTTTGGTGATAAAGATATGACCCATGCTGCCCCAAAAGACCGAGGGATCTCCATGGTTTTTCAAAACTACGCCCTATATCCACACATGGACGTTTATGAAAACATCGCATTTGGACTAAGACTTGCCAAAATTCCAGATCAAGAGATTAAAGTAAGAGTCGATAGAATTGCTGAGACTCTTGGGTTAACTGACTATTTAAAAAGAAAACCCAAAGCACTTTCAGGTGGACAACGACAAAGAGTTGCCATGGGCCGGGCGATGGCAAAAAATGCGAATATATTTCTTTTTGATGAGCCTCTTTCGAATCTAGATGCCAAACTTCGAGCACAAATGAGAACAGAGATAAAACAACGTCATCAAGAGAATAAAAAAACAACTGTATATGTAACCCATGATCAAATTGAAGCGATGGGCCTGGCAGACAAAATAGTTATCATGAGAGGTGGAGTTATCGAGCAGATTGGAACTCCAATGGAAGTTTATAAAAATCCGGCCAATAAGTTCGTTGCATCGTTTATTGGAAGTCCTGGGATGAATTTTTTTGATCTTAAGGTCGAAAAATCTGGTACAAAAAAAATCTTAACTGATAAACATAAAGCTCTTTCACTTACTCTTCCAGAAGATAAAGAGAGACTCCTTGGAAATTTGACAGAAGTTACACTCGGAATTAGACCTAGTGATATTTTTATCTCAACATCTAGTGATAATTTAAAAAATGAGTGGAAAAAACAGGCCAAAATTGAGGTCGTCGAACCACTTGGGAAAAACGCCTTTATTCAATTTAAAATTGGTGAGCTTCGTTTTACTGGTGAGACAATGGGACACCACTTACCATTTGCTGGTGAAAATGTCTTAGTCTCTTTTAACATGGAACATGCAAATCTTTTTAATGCTAAAGATGAAACATCATTAACAAAAAATACCAATATTATTTAAGGGGATTTAATGAATACGCTCGATCTTGTTATTTACGCATCTGCTATCGTTCTTGCTGTAACTTTTGTTTTTATTATTATCAAATATATTAAGGGACTAAAAGGAACCCCGTATGAACTATATTTAGTTTTTATTGCAAAAGTTATTGAATATGTTGCCTATGGTTCAATTAATATGGCATTTGTTCTCTTCTTATCTTCTGATGTCGGCTTAAGTGATATGCAAGCTGCCTCTTTTATCACCGTCTGGTCACTCTCATTATCAATTGTCACCATGATGTCTGGCCCAATTGCTGACTCAGTAGGAATTAGAAAAACGCTTCTTGCTGGTGCAGCACTTTTAGTCTTTGCCAGAATTATTATGCCACTTTCAACAAATATATATCTAATAACCGCCCTAGGCTTTATCCCTCTTGGAATTGGAATGTCTTTAGTAGGCCCAGTACTATCGGTTGCAATTAAAAGATTTACCTCTAAAGAGACTGCCGCTCTTGGCTTTGGACTTTTTTACACGCTAATGAATGTTGGTTGGGCCGGAGGAGCATGGGTTTTTGATTTTTTTAGAATACATCTTGGTGAGACAACTAAAAATGTCATCATCCCAGGCGTTCTTACCATGTCTACCTACCAAGTTATTTTTGCAGTCTCATTTTTTTGCTCAATTCTAAATTTCATTATCCTATATTTCATGAGAGAAGGGGTTGAGTTTAGCGATGAAGAAAATAGAGTCGTCATTAAAGAAAATTTATATAAACAACCAGCAGGACAATCAATCTTCACATCTTTTATCAAGGTTGGAGTACGAGCTTTTAATGATTCTGTTGTTATTATAAAAAATGTTATGAAAGAAAAACCGTTTTGGGTTTTTATGGGTATGCTCTCTATTTTAATTTTTGTTAAAATGACCTTTTACCATTTTCACTACACCTACCCAAAATATGCAATTAGAATTTTAGGTGAAGGAATTAAGATCGGAGCAATTTTTGGAGTATTAAACCCAGTCATGATCATCTTCTTAACCCCATTAGTAGCAACTCTTACAAGAAAAATTCCATCATACAAAGTTCTTGTTTTTGGGACCTTCATATCCTCTCTATCAATGTTTGTTGCAGCGATGCCCGAAAAACTATTTGCACCACTCATGAATACATGGGTAGGTGAACTCGTTCTTGTTAGATGGTTAGAAGTACCAGTAGCACAACATACACCAATTATTCTCGCACTAGTTCTAATGGTTATCATTTTTACTATTGGGGAATCTATATGGTCTCCACGCCTAATGCAATTTACTGCTGAAATAGCTCCAAAGGGAAAAGAAGGAACCTATATATCTCTTTCATACCTACCATACTTTGGAGCGAAATTTTTTATTGGGCCAATGTCTGGCTGGTTAGTCTCTACCTACACGCCAGAAAAAGCGGCCAGCTATCCAAACCATCATATGCTATGGGTCTGGATCGGTGTAACTGCAATCATCTCTCCAATTGGATTAATGATCTTTAAAAAAGCGTTTACTCAGAAACAGATCTAGCAATCGATCCATGGTTAAAGTAATCTATAAGATTGAAGGTATTTCTTTAACCATGGATCACTAATTTCATAGTATCCATCATTATGTGAAATAACAGCGTAATCCATTAGCTTAGAAATAATTTTTCTTATTCCAGGCACAGATACTTGCGACAGCAATAGAATCTCTTTACTTGATATTTGCCTTACTCTTTCTTTCTTAGCGATAACAACCATTACTCGTTGTTCATTTTCTGTATAAGAAAAAAGATACGCATCAAACTCCCCTTGCCTTTTATTTAAAATTTCACTCATGTACTCCCTAACCACTTGTTCAGTTATTATCACTTGTGAACTCTCACGCATTTTCTCTACAATGTAAGCACACAATCTATTAATAGATTCAGGACAGCGGTGCATTTCTGTTTGAATAAAATCCAAAACATTGTCTGATATCTCAATATCATTTTGTACAAAACGTTCACGCATATAACTACGATACTCGACGAAATCTATCGGCGGTATCTCTAACCTCCCTCCCCAATTATAAAATGGAGCATTCGGCCTTTGAAAAATCTTTAGTAGCATATGCTGCTTCGATCCTAAAAAGAGTACAGGTATTTCAAAATCAAGCTGCTGAAAACCATTTCTCAATTTTGACTCTGCTTCACTAACATTTGAGATATCTTGAAACTCATCAACAACAATCAATATTTTCACACCATTTTTATGCAGCTCATTTATATTTTCTAATAACATTTCAAAATTTATCACACTAAGTCCACTCTCTGCTTTAAAACTAATAGCAGGAACACCTTCTTGATTTAACTCAACGACAGGCCTGATTTTTTTAAATAAATTTTTAAGTGACTCAAACTTTGATTGCAAAGAGAACACCTTTGAATAGGAATGGGTAAAAGCAACAGTGAACCTTTCAGATATTTGTGACAAAGAAGCAACGCCCATCAGATCAATATAAATGGCAACCCCCTCAGGATTCGCTCTCTTCCATTTTGGAATAATTACATTTTTAACTATCGATGTTTTCCCGCTATTTCTTTTTCCATAAATGACCAACTTTCCACTCGAATTTGCCATTTTTAATATATACGACTGCTCCTTTTTCAGGTTGCAAATGTCACTCTCTTCAATCAACGTATCAAATTTAAATGTCATCATACCCCATACAACCCCAGCTATGTATACTCTTTATTATATCACCAATTTTAATTAATTTCAATAGATTAGACAATATAACCACAAGTATGCATACTAAAGGTTATATATTAACCGCGGCACATTACTATTCTTGAATTTTCTCGATTTTGGGTAAACCGAAACACACAGGCCTCATCTGCTTCAATTCTCGTAGCTTGTTTATTGTTAGATGAATCTTGCAAAAATCCTGTCCACGCATCTTCAGGCAATGAATCACGAAGCAACTATAAAACACCAATAAATTCCCGCTACGTTTTAATGATTGCGTTTAATGAGGTTGTAATAAGCTTCATCATAATGTTTTACAAGATTAATCCAGTCAAAACCTTCCGACATCGACTCACACCGATTTCTCTCCGCAACTCTCTCTCTCATCGATTTTTTTGTGAATTTATACATTACCTCTGCAAGGTCATCACTAATTGCTTCTTTATCATCTCGTTTTCTATTTATAATATAGACACCTTTTTTATCTAAGTTTGACAACTCTTTAGCAGCATACTCACCAAAACCAGAGAGATTTGTTGTTACAGTTGGGACGCCTCTAGCTATACACTCAAGTGGAGTATATCCCCACGGTTCATAGTAACTAGGAAATACTCCAAGATGGCAACCTCTAACAAAGTGATCGTAATCCATTCCAAAGAGCGGACTCTCTGATGTTATAAACTCCGGATGGTAGACCACCTTAACTCTATCTTGTGGCCCATTAAAAAGCTGATGCTTTCTCATCGCATTTAGAATCTGGTCATTTTTATCGTCTGTTAATGTATGAGTAACGATTAATGGTAGTTTTTTTGACTTCCACGAATATAGAGTCCTTTTTAATCTAAGTAACCAATACTCATCAACAAAACTATTTAAATCTGGAAAACCAATCTCTTTATTAGAAGAGACAGTTTTAAATAGGCCATCTCCAACTTCACTCTGAATTGCGTTAGAAATCCTATGTATCTCATCAAGAAGTGCTCTTGACTGAAGCACTTGAGGATTAATAGAATAAGAATCTGTTCTCGTAATAAAAAACATAACGACAGTGATATCGCTATTGCTTTCTATTAATTTTTTATTCAACTTTGCCAGTCCATCCATTACAACATCAAACCCTTTATTCTTAAACTCATATCTTCCTGCCGTAAAAAAATAGAGTGTTTTATCCAGATCAAATGAGTAAGAAGGAAAAAAATGGCCAACTGTAAAACGGTGAATACTATCTTTATAGATCTTATGTAAATTTTGAAAATCATGCACAGCTGCGTATCTTTCAATATTGAGACCATTTGGAGTAATAAAGTCTGGACGTCTTCCAAGAAAAACCTCACACTCATTTGCAACAACATCACTAACGGCAGTAAATACGTGCGCACCATGAGTTGCGGCCCTCTCAATATCAACTTTTGAACGAACAGTGAATCGATCGGCCTCAGCTTCCCAATCAAGAGAACTAAGACTTGTATAAAAATTATCATAAGCAAGAGCACAATAACGGCCAAGTTGAGTAGCATGGGTAGTAAAGACCGTTTTAATATCTAAATTTTCGCGCCTTATTTCAGGAATAGCTGTAGCTGCTCCCATCCACTCGTGAAAATGGGCAATGATTTTTTTTGCGCCATTATTAACCTTATCTAACTCTTTAAAAAAGAGATGAACTAGGTTTCCAAATGCAATCACGTTATGAATTAAATTATCATCAACAGGAGTGACTATTCCATGATTGAGCCACAGCTCACGTTTAATCTCACCAAGTCTAGGCCACGCACTTCTTGGATTAATCAAAACGACTCTTGGCCTTCCTGTTACTAACCACCGGCCAGTTACTACTTCAACTCCAAGCTCTCTCAACTTTGAAATTACACTAACAATTTCGCCTTCAGCTTCGCTATCTTCTTCAAACTCTGGTACGTTTGCGCCCTCGATATATGGACCAATTAAAACATGGTTATCTCTCCACCGAGATTTCATTGCAGGTGCTTTAGAGCGAAGAACAGTATAAATACCGCCTAGCTGATTACATACCTCCCACGAGATCTCAAAAACGCAAGCCGCTTTAATGTCAATTTTCTTGATCCACTCTTTAGAACTTTTGGCAGTAGGTATCTGCCGAAGAGGAAGTGATGATATTTTTTCCATAAACTAATCTTTTAAAAAAGGCCATCCCTGGCCTTGAACCTACTCATCATGAGAGGAGCAAACCTTCTCCTTCTCTCCATCCATAGAAAGAAGGTCCGGTCTTGTTATATAATTACCACTTAAAACAACAGTCCGTGTTGCCGCAAATGGAATCATACTTCTAAAAACATCTTGCCAAGAATAGGTAGTATCAATTTTTACTCTGGCAACATCCTGACAACTAATTCCTTCTGATTTTAAAAGATCTTTTACTTTTACAACCCTCTCTTCCGCAATTCCAAATGGGGCCCAAAAAGATCTCTCAATCGTAAAATCAGGAATCTTACGACCATCCGTCCATAAAGCTTTTGTCTCACATCCAACAGGAGAAACAACAATATTAGTTCCACAACCAACCAACAAAAAAAAGAGCGCATAAATAATAATATCTACTCTGCTTGCCATTTACTTCCTCTAATCCAACGACTATCAGCTAAATCCGCAACCGCAGTGACTTCATAATTAAGAGGGACATACATTCCAAGAGTCAGCCAACTCATAAGTACGTTTTTAAACGATCTATACTCATGAACTTTAACGGCCTCTAGATATGTCACTTCACTCCCCTTAACTAATTGATCCAAGTTTACCACTGTTTCACTTGGAATCATTCCCCACAAATAGAGATGGGCAACACCTTCTACTGTCAACAATCGACGGGTTCTGTGCACCTCATCCTTGAGTAAGTTGATCGGGATTCTTCCTGAACTCCGGTATTTTACCGTCGAACACCCAACTAACAGTGCTAGTTGTATAAAATGAACAAATATTAACTTCACAAAAAATCCAACTAACTGTTTTTATTAATTCTCAAACTGATGGCATAATATGTCAAAACAATCTAACAAAAAAAAACAAACAAAATCTAACACCTAAAAAGTTCTAATACGAGAAAGATTCTCTTTTAATTTCGTACTATTCAAATTTCGATAGCAGACCTCAATTTTTCTATTGATTGAAAATGAAACTACCTCAATATCCAGCATGTCAATAATTGATGGAACTAATTTTATTCCCCAATCAAGAGATAAAATCAGTTCTAAATTTAATCCACCATCTCTAGATGCCAACATCTGCAAAAGATTCTGGCAAAAACTAAAACTATTGCCACCACTCACATACTCTTCAAAATGAGAGTGAGACAGAACAATCCCTTTTAGATTTTTTGACTCTTGAATTACTCTTTTAGGATTACCATCTGAATTATAGTGCCAAAAAAAAGGTCTTTTAAACTGATCGTAGTATGCTGGTTCATTGATATCAGAAAATTCCAAACAAATATTCTCTCTTAACCCAATCTTCGAGTCTTTTAAATCACTCAAACATTTTTCAATCATAAATTTTTTTTCATCTGCAAAATTCAAAAAATATCTTTTTGCTTCAGAATAAGTTTTTTCAAGAATTGAAATGAAAAGATGTCCCTGAAGAAAATTAAAACTCTTGGGCCTAAAATCAAAACCTATATCAGAAACAGACAACTCTTCCAACAGTCGGGTTGTTCTTTCATCATAAACTCCATCAATTTTAATTCGCTCGATCATCTACTTAATTATACAAAAATTTTAAGATCGGGCCGAAATAATCATCAGGGAAGGATGTGCCTATGGACTCTGGGTGAAATTGATAGGTTAACCCTCTTAAAAATTTAGTTGCCACAGACTCACCTAGTTCATTGACCACACAATTTGTCTCGTTAAACAAAACTGACTTAACTATCAACGAATTGTAATATTGGACATAACCAGTTTTCCCCCAAAGTGTGTTATCAAAAAAGCCATCCCACTTTGGAATTTTAAACTCTCGCTTCCTACCATGAACAGGCAAACTACTTCTTATGACAGTTGCTCCTTTTACTCTCCAAATAAGTTGATGGCCTAGACAGATTCCCAGACTAAATACATTTGTTTGGGCAAATAGATAGTTAATCTTTCCAAAAATTTCTTGATACTCATCTGGATGGCCAGGACCGGGCCCATAAATCAAAACATACTTTTTATTTGAATCAATATCGAGATCATTTAATGTTTTATAATGTATGACTTCTGACTGAAGTCCAAGATGAAACAAACAACTGGCAATATTGTAAGTAAAGCTGTCATCAAAATCTACGATAAATATTTTCATACAAGAACAACTATTTCCATTATAGTTTAACCGTCGATGAAATCATTGAGTGAAACCTTTTTCATTATAGTTGATCATAAAATTAAATGAAAACTCATTTTCTCCATCTTCTGCTTTAGAGTGGCCAACATCAATCTTCCAACAATTACTAAGAGGAGAATATCCAACGCTGTTTGTATATTTTACAAACTCACTTCTATCGATGTCATACTCTTGAGTTGCAGTAAAGCTCCAGATATCGTTTGGACGAACGGTTGTATTTAATTTAATATTTCTACTAATATCTTTATAAAAAGAGTTATAGACAAACTCTCCACTTTGAGTAAAAAAATGGCCACCATAAGCAGATGTGAGTGTTAGTACATGGCCTCCATTATCATAAAAATAGTAATCTTTGCCTGATAAATTAACACTTCCAAAAACTCCACCAGCTTCAGCAAAAAGTCTCGTTAAACGTTGATCAAGTTCATACTCGCTCTTATCAAGTTGATACCCTTGCGAAATATTTAGATACGCAATCTGTTGATAAGAAAAACTATCTCGCAACTCATTACCATCTATCGTTGGGTCCATTCTATTTGCAATCTTTTTAATCATAGCATTATTCCACTGCATTTCTACCGTATTTGCAGTGGGAAGTTGCTGTCTTGAAGAGAGATCATCTAGTTTATATTCGTTGGCCCTAATCGCATCAACATAATCGAAAACATTTGTACCAGCTCTTATCTGCTCTTCAAACGGGTTGTATCCACTGGTCACTTGATCTGTTGTTAAATAATGTTTTAGCTTAAAAGATTGAGCGTGCCGATAAGCATCTTTTTGCAAAACAACTTTTCTGTCAAAATAGTCATCTCCGGGTGGTGGCAGCTTTCCTATTGTTAAACTATACACATCATCTGAGACTCTATCTTGGACTTCACTCTTTTCGACCTCATCCTTAAACTCCTCAATCATTTTAGCTTTTGAGATATCAACCTCGTCACGATAAGCAATCCCAAAAATTTTTTCCATATCTAACTTAAATTCTGTTTCATAAACAATACCGTGCTTTGAGAATGAATGATTATCATCTTTAGGAAAACGGTAAAACTGTCCATCATATTTAACATTACTACTAACACCAATAGGGCCAACATATCCAAAATTAAAATCAACATATGGAGCAACATTTACTCTATCTGCATTTCTAATTATCCCCAAATTTCGATCAGGAGCTCCTTGCCGAAACAATGTATAATCGCTATTAAACCCAACACTAACTTTAGGAAATAACAAAAGATCTAAATCAAGTAGAGTCGTAGGAAGCATACTTAGAGATATTTTCGGTAAAACTTGAACGTATTTATCATCGCGCTCTTTTGGGAATTCAAAAATCAAATTTCTATTGACGCCACCTTCAACTTCAAGATTAAACATATCAAAACGATAGTCAAAAAAAACTTCTCCACCTATTTCACTACCTCTAACTTTATTATTTGCAAAACTCTTATAATCTCTAATCGTATCTAGATCCGATGCTTCAAAAAAGCTAAGATGGTGATTTAGTCTACGTCCAAAACTGTAGTGATGCTCAAACTGGCCTACATAGCGATGTTCATGATGATTATTAATATCATCGGACGCAAGATTATTTAAATCATATACTCTATCAAGCTGATATAATCCATCAACCTGAAACCATTTAAGTGGGCCAACGTTTTGTCGATACTCTAACTCACTCACCCATCCACGCTTTCCTAAGACACCAGGAGTAAATGTTAAATCATTATATGGGCCAATTACCAAAAAATATGGTTGTTTAAAACTGGCACCATCATCAAGAGCAAACGATAATTTGGGAAATAAAAAACCGCTCTCTCTACCTTTCTTAATAGGAAAAATCAGATATGGAAAATACATAGTCACAACGCCATCAATTTTAAAATAACCGTTCTTGATTCTTACGTACTCACCAGATGTAATATAAACATTCTCGCCATAAATAGACCACGATTCTGGGCAATCCCGACATGTGGTATACTCTGCACCATTAGCAATTATTATTCCAGGAGCTGGCCGAATAATTTTTTTTCCAAGCAGTGTATAGTTGTTAGAAACAATTCTTGCATTATTAACTTCGAGATACTTATTTTTAATATTATAAAAAAGACTTGATCCGTGCATCGTCATGTCCTCACCGACATAACGAACATTACTGACAACACTAACATCACCAGTCTCAAAAGAGATTGAAGCTTTTTCACCATAAATAGCATTTTTTGCATGATTTATAATAACACTACCGATGGCCTCGAAATAATCACCACTGGCCTTTCGATACTGCTTATCCGACATAATTTGAATTTCATCACCAATGGCAAAATTAAACGATTGTTCTTCACGCGCAACTATTTTATCGCTACTAATAAGCAAATAGAAAAGAAGAAGAGATAGCAACGTGAGATTACAATTTTGCATTAAACTCATTTACCAACAGTTTCTGAACCTCACCTAAAAAGTAGTATGATCCAGTAATAAAAACTTTTTTTATGTTAGCAGTACCCATCTTTGCAATCTTGGCAATCTCTTTAAACTCGCAAAAAGGTATCTCTGGTAATGATAACGATTTAACTTTATCAACCGATGGGGCACGAGAGTGAGAAAATGGAACAATCTGCATACTCTTAATATTACCATTAATTTTCCACTCTTTCATAATATTTACAAACTGGGCCAACTCCTTCTGTGGACGATCAGAAAATGAAAACAGCACCGAGTCAAAATAGTAATCCTTATCTAATAACTCTTTGGCCATCTTTCTTAGTCCATCAATATTATGTGCGGATGCAAAATGGTATTCAATACCATTAACATTTACTATTTCAAATCTACCTTTAAAACTACAGAACTTATCATCTACAAAATCAAAAGAAGAAATATCTAAACTCTTGGCCAAGCAGTTATAAATCTCCCTAGCGACAACTCTATTTCGCGTTCTAAATCCGTCACTTTGTTTCAAAATTTTTGCATCAAATAGGTCTAAATGAATTGCGCCCAGATCATTCAAATATTTCTTAGCAAGTGTTCTACAATAGCAAAGTTCAAAGGCAGTAATCACACTTATATCTGGCCGCGAAATACCTAGCTTTTCAAATAAAATTTTTCTATATCCTCGTCCAAGAATCTCTTCATGATCTCGAGAAATAGATGTAATGGCACTAACTGATGGATCAAGAAGATTAACCGTGTCAAACCTTCCTCCTAATCCAACCTCCAATATTAAAACATCTACATCTCTATTTTGGGCCATTTTAAGAAAATTAAAGAATAGAAATTCATAATAACTAAGCTTTACTTTTAACTCAGTAAAACTCTGTTTAAAATTCAGTTCCAACTCTTCATAACTAGATGCATGTTTAGAAAAATAAAATCGCTCTCTGATTGATAGCACATGAGGGGAACTCCAAACAGCTACTGATTTTCCCATAGAACTCAGCCAGTGTCCTACAGTATAAACCGTCTCTCCCTTTCCATTTGTTCCACCAACAATTACGACAGGAATTTTACGCTCTTTAAAATAAAGATTAAACGGTGAAAAAACATCTCTAATTCTATCAAGTCCTGGAGTAAAACGTTCAACGCCAATAAAAGACTGTAACCAACCAGATAGTTCCAGTTCCCTCTTACGCTCAAAGGGGATCTGGCACAGCTCCATCACATAAACCTCTATTTCTTTGAAAACATTTTGATAAAGAAAGATAGCTCATCTTTCATTTTATTTCGGTGAACAATTATATCTAAAAAACCATGTTCTAATAGAAACTCTGACCGTTGAAATCCTTCTGGTAATACCTGTCTAATCGATTGCTCGATAACTCTTGGCCCAGCAAATCCAATTAAGGCCCCTGGCTCTGCTATATTAATATCTCCAACCATTGCAAAACTTGCAGCAACACCACCAGTTGTTGGATCAGTAAGAATTGAGATAAATGGAATATCACCATTTTTTAATCTATTTCGTGAAGCACTTACCTTTGCCATTTGCATAAGAGAGAGTATCCCCTCTTGCATTCTCGCTCCACCAGAGCTACTAACAATAATTGCGGGGATCTTGTGTTCGTAGGCAAAATCCATAACGAGAGAGATTCTCTCCCCTGTTACTACTCCCATTGATCCACCCATATATTGAAAATCCATCGCTCCAATCGCAACTAAGTCACCAAAAATTTTACCAACTCCTGCAATTGTGCCGTCATCTACCCCAAAGCGGTTCTTTGCTTCATCTAACCTATCGCGATAGCTTTTTTTATCAAAAAACTTAAGCGGATCTATTGATGCTAGGTCATCACCGATGGTTTCAAAACTATTTTTATCAATTAAAAGCTCTATCCGCTCTTCAGCTGTAAGTCTAAGGTGGTGGTCACAATATGGGCAAACATTATTATTCTCTTCAAACTTACTAGTTTGAACTATCTCGCCACACTTAACACATTTTTTCCACATACCAGTCGGCGTATTGGAAGTAACCTTCTTTTGGCTTTTTAGTTTTGGATTCTCAATTGTATTAAACCATCCCATAGGAATCTCCGAATTTTAAAGACTCAAATACAAACATAATCACTGGTTTTGGCCAACCTTGCAACAAATTTCTGATTAGAAATAAGAGTAGAGAGAGTTAAAACAGGTTAAAAAATGGTAAGGGTGCTTACGCACCCTTAATAAATTACTTTACAGCGTTTACAGCGTTTGCAAGATTTAATTTACCACCAGTAACAGTTTTACCTTTTAAAGAGTTATTAGCAGTAGTGGTATCAAGCAGCACCTGTTTAAAAAACAGGGCCGTTTCAGCTGGATTACTATAATACTGATCATTCAACGATTTTTTTGCAGCAGCATGAACTAATGCAATCGCTCCAGCGACATGAGGAGTTGCCATAGATGTACCAGTAAGAGCACCTATTGTGTTAGATGGAAGTGTAGATAAAACATTTGTTCCAGGAGCTCCTAGATCAATTGAATCTGCTCCATATCCAGCACTTGAATACTTGCTATTTGTCACATCGGTATTTGTTACTGTAACTAAATATGGGCTTGAACATCCAGTTGGAACATCGCCATTAGCATCGACGTCAACATTGCCATTAATGGTCGCAGCAGCAGAAAGAATACCATACTTGCCCATTTCATTGTAAATATCGTTCCACACAGGGTAATCGTTTGACTCACAATCAGCATAATCGACACCAAAACTTGAGTTTGTTGAAACAACGTTTGCCCCCTTAGCTCCGTTCGATTCAATAAACAATTTTTTCTGCTTTAAAACATACCCATACCCTTCAAGAACAACAGAAGTTGTTCCACTTGAAGCTGCAACCGTCATTAATTTTACATTCCAATTAACACCTGCCACATCTTTACCATTATTCCCTTTAGCACCAATAATTCCTGCCACGTGTGTTCCATGACGACTAGACGGAATCGATCCATTTTTTGTATAAGCGTTCCAGCCATAAACATCATCTATGTAACCATTCTTATCATCATCAATACCATTACCTGCAATCTCATTTTTATTTGTCCAGAAATTATCAACTAGATCTCGGTGGTTAAAATCAACTCCACCATCAACTACAGCAACAACTATATCATTGCCACGAGCATCTTTTCCACCAACACTCTGATCCCATGCTTTACCAGCTGAAATGTCAGCTCCATTATTTTGAACGTTAAAATTCCACATGTCTTTAAAATTAACATCATTTGGAATCATCCGTGGAGTTATCAAATGATCGTACTGAACATACTCAAATAGGCCAGTACTTTTAAGCTCGCTAATACTTCCTTGAAGGCCAATGCTTTGATCTGCTTTTATAAGGTAGATCCCCATCTCAGGAATAAGTGATTTCTCAATACGAGTACCCATGCCAGAAAGATGATTTCTAACAAAACTAATGGATTTAATATCCTTTTTAAGTTTCACAATTAAATTACCTTCGCTAACTCTTGCGACTCTTCCTGAAACAGAAAATGAAGCACCCACAAGTAGTAAGGCAAATAGGCCTAAAGATTTATGCATTTTTCCTCCAAATTATTACGGCATGTTTTAATTATACAGATGTGCTGAAAATTATCTTTCTTAGGAAAAATATACCACGGGCCTAAACACCAACAGACCTGACATGGTCAAGATATGAGAGTTTGTTTTTAAAACTGATCAAAGAAAAATAGGAGAAGGTTATTGAAATTATATAAGGTACAAAAAAAGAGATAAGAACTCCAACAGGGGTAATATGAATTGGAATCTTTCTGTCAACAAATACTGCCGGCATAATATTGGGCCCATACGAGTCAAGTAAATAAAGAGCAATCCCACCGACAACCAGTCCGAGGAGCACAACAGCTAGACCTAATAGATTAAGTAAAATAAACGTTGCTCGATGAATCCTCTCCTTAGACATACCCAAAATCCAAAAACTAGTAAGGTCACCTCTAATCTTATCAAAAAAGATTAAAAGCGCCGACGTTATACAGATAGATACAAGCATCGTCATTGCAACAAAAAGAAAAATCATCGCAGTACTCTCTAATCTTAAAGCAAATACAAGCGTGCTATTTTGATCTTCCCATGTTCGTAGAAAAACATCTCCACCACTAAATGTCTGAAGCTCTTTCTTTAACTTTTTATTATTAAAACTTTTCCCATTGGTGTAAATTCTAATTCTATTAATCTCACTTTTTCTAATTAAGTTTTGAACAAGAGGTAGTCTTGTCCAAACGTGCAACATATCTACCTCTGGAACATCGGTTGAGATTATATTACCAACATTTTCAGAGACAGTTCTTGGGACTTCACCTAATAGATAATTTATATGAACAGGCGATATCAATTTTATATTTTCACCAGTTCCTACTCTTAAACGCCTTGAAAGATCCATCGGCATGACAATCCCTCGCAAATTTTCAGATTCTGCGACCTCAACAAACGAAGGATATTTACCATCCAACCCAGGTTCAATTCCATGAACAACAACAGGAGCAACATATCCACTATTTCGTGCTAACAACTCTATCTCATACTCTTTAAAATATTTACCACCCATTCCCTCTAATATTTTAGATACGCTAGCGACATCACTCTCAGATCGCCTATTACTCTTAAAAAAAATAGTGGAATCACCTAGAACAGATTTAGATCTAACCATCAACTTATTTTGCAAACCACCCATCGTCCCTTGGAGAACCAAAAGAGCAAATGATGAAATAAAAAGACCAACAAGCGCAAGGAATAGCAATCTTTGTCGATTCCTAGAAAAGAAAATATACTTCAGAAAATATTTTAAAAAAGGACCAAACATTAGTTGTAAAATCTCCCACTCTTTTCTGCAATATTTTTGAGAAATTTACAAACTTGATACCGCTGACCACTTACCTCTGTTCCAAAACGTTCTATCGCAGTGACAATTCTGTCCACTCCTTCATTGTCGGCATAACGAAGTGGCCCTCCCCTAAAAGGAGGAAACCCAATTCCGAAAATTAGTCCTAGGTCAACGTCATTAGCAGTTTCTACGATACCATCTTCAAGTACCTGTGCTGCTTCGTTAATCATTGGCAAAAAAAGTCTCATTTGAATAGTGACCTCATCCATGTCCACACTAACAGCAGGCAGGTACTCAGAGAGTTTGTTATTAACTACACCCTCATTATTCTCATCACTATATTTATAAAATCCTTCATTCGATTTTTTTCCAAGCAGACCCGTTTCAATTAATTTTTTTGAAAGCTCGGACGGTTTCATCCTCTCTCCAAGTCCTTCATGCATTATCTTTCCAACTTTCACTGCAACATCTAGTCCGATCTCATCCATCAACCGAAGTGGGCCCATCGGCATTCCAAAGTTTAGAGCTGCTTTATCTATAGCGTCTATGCTTACACCCTCTTCAAGCAGATATGCTGCCTCATTTAAGTATGGTGAAAGAATTCTATTAACCAAAAACCCCGGGCCATCTTTAACTACTACTGGTGTTTTTTTGTTATCAACAACCCACTTATGTAATATTTGAACAGCTTCTTGAGAGACTTTATCATGAGTAATAATTTCAACCAGCGGCATCTTATTTACTGGATTAAAAAAATGGAGCCCTAAAAAACGCTCTGGTTTTTTGAAAACTGTCGCCATCTCAGTAACGCTTAAGCTTGAAGTATTACTAGTAATTAAACAATCTTCACTAACTCTACTTTCGATATCACTAAAAATTTTTTTCTTAATTCCCATATCCTCAACGACTGCCTCAACCACCAAATCAACCCTAGAGAACCCGCCGTAATCAAGACGTGGGTGAATCGATCTCATCTTTCTTGAAAACTCATCACTCGAAATCTTCTTTCTTTTAAGTGCTCCTTTGAAATTACTTGATGCTTGTTTTAAACCTAAATTTAAAGCACCTACATTTAAATCTTTCATAATAGGGGCCATACCAGCATCACTCATCAACCAAGCGATCCCTCCACCCATCGTTCCGGCCCCAAGAACTGCCCCTCTTGTTAATTTCTTAGAAACAACTGTTTCTAAGTTGCCACCTTTAAATTTTTTTGAACCTTCCATTAAAAAAAAGAGATGTCTTAAATTTTTACTCTGTTCAGAAACTAACAACTCTCCAAACGCTTGAGACTCAATCGCTAAATAACTCGACCGACTTCTTCCACTCCCCTTTTCTAAAACATCTATAATTTTAAGTGGAGCATAATAAAAACCTTTAGTCTTTTTTAGTAAACTCTCTCTGGCCTTTTGAAAGATTACTCTTCTCGCTAAAAAATTATCCCCAGCAAGCTCACCTAAAAATTCTTTTAATGTAGTTTTAGATTTAACTTTTCTAAAATGTTTTGGTGCCATCTCTAATAATTTTTCTGCTGGGTATACCTCTGTTGCCAACCCAATCTTTTTTGCTTTTTTTCCATCTACTCTTTTTCCTGTCAGGATATAATCAAGCGCTGCTACTAATCCAATTTTTCTAGGAAGACGATACGTCCCTCCAAACCCAGGTAAAAGTCCTAACTGTACTTCTGGTAGGCCTAAAGAAGTTTTCTTTGAGTCAGAAACAATAATTTCATCGCAAGCTAATGCTAATTCAAGGCCACCACCTAAACAGACACCATCAACACAACAGACTACTGGTATCAACAAATCATCAACTACGTTATAGAGCTCTTGTCCTTTTTCAGAACCAGCAGCACCTTCAGCTTCTGTCGTTAAGGAATTAATAAGAGAAATATCGGCACCAGCTAAAAAACAACCTGGAGTTACCGAATGAATGATCGCTCCTTTTAGCTCTCTCTCTTTGCTCTTGATATCATCAACGGCCGCCTTCAAATCTAACAACGTCTGTTCATCAAGCACCGTTAAAGATTTTTCAGCCGCTTTTCCAAACCCAATATAAGCTACACCATTATCTATTTTATAAGAGATTGTTTTTAAATCCATTTATTATCTCCTTCTCTCCTGAAAATTATCTAAGCAAATTTTCAATTATCACTGCCCCGCCTTGTCCACCACCAATACATAAAGATGCTAGCCCAAAACGGCCTTTTCGTTTTTTAAGTTCATGCGCAAGAGTAACCACTATCCTACATCCAGTTGATCCTACAGGATGGCCAAGCGCAATTCCTCCACCATTAACATTTAATTTATCGAGTGGAACCTCTCCCCACGCTCTATCAACTCCAAATCTCTTCGCAACTGTAGCATCTTTCATTCCAAGCATTACTGATAACATCTGAGCTGAAAAAGCTTCATTTATTTCAAAAAGATCCATCTCATTAACACCTAGCTGTGTTCGCTTAAACACCCCGTCCATTGCAACGAGTGGGCCCATTCCCATTCTTTCTGGCTCAACACCACCAAAATGATAATCAACCATTCTTGCCATCGGATTTAATCCATATTTCTTAACAGCATCTTCACTACACATTAAAAAACATGAACCACCATCAGTGATTGGACATGAGTTACCAACGGTAACTGTTCCAGATTTTTTATCAAAGTATGGTTTCATTTTGCCAAGGCCTTCGACTGTCGAATTAGCTCTTGGACCAACATCATTTTCTAACAAATGGTCAATCATCAAGCCAACACCAATTGGAACAATCTCATCCACAAATCTACCTTCTGCAATCGCTTTTGCCGCCTTATGATGAGAATTATTTGCAAACTCATCTTGCTCAAGTCGGGTGATACCAAACTCTCTAGCAAGTAGTTCAGCAGTATTTCCCATATTCATATTACAAAATGGATCGGTGAGGCCCTGCTCTATTGCAATAATCGGCGATAAGTAAGGCGGCCGAAAGGCCGAAATCGCTTTTACTTTCTCTCCGAAATTTTTTGCTTTCATAAGATTAACAAAGAGATCTGTCATCTCTTTATTATATAGCAGTGGCATTTGAGACATAGACTCAACACCACCAGCAATAATTATATCACTTCTTCCGCTTTGAATTTTAAGATACGCTTGGGACATAGCTTCCATTCCGGCCGCGCAGTTTCGATGAACAGTATATCCACTCGTTTTTTTATCTAACCCAGCTTCAAGAGCGATTACTCTCCCTATGTTTGGATATTTGGCCGGTGTTCCAGTATTTCCAAAAATAACTTCATCTATTACATCATTTGGAATCGACGTATTGTCTAAAAGATGCCTAACAAGATAGATACCCAAATATGGGGCGGCAACATCCTTAAGTTCCATGCCAGCTTTAGCATGGGGAGTTCGTTTTCCCTCAACTAAAAAAACCTCTCGCTTTGACATCCATTTCTCCTGAAAATTTTTTAAGTATATAAGAATTGATTACTATAAAAAATATCGCTTATTACAGAGAAAAACAATCCTTGTTTTAATCTGTTTCGATAATGAGTTGATCTTAATTGATGTAGTAAGCGGGAAACTGTTTTTAAGCAGTTTAAATGTTGTCGGACAGTAACCGTAAGGTGGAATTATTTCATCATCTTTTGCCAAAAGTACACTAAGTCCAACATTGACTGCTTCATCTTTTGTTAGTCTACCGGCCCAATACTCTCTTATTGCGATCTCAAAACTAGTAATATAACTAATCTGGCCAGGAAGAACCTCTCGATTATCAACATTATGAATATATATTGCCAAAACACTCTTTGGAGAACTTAACTGAAACGCTTGATAAACTTCGGGATCTTTCCCCAAATCATCTCCGACTAAAACCATCGGAAGATTAAGTATCGTGCTGACATTTTTAACATGCTTAATTTTATACTCGTAAAGATCTTCAACTGAGCTTCGTAAAATAATATCTGCACTTGGAAAGTCGTGCTCATATAAAAGATGCTCTACACTTTTCTTTAAAAAAAACGGAGCTCCACTTAGTATTGTAAAAAGATCATTTGAACACTCCTCTATTTGCGTATCAATACTATTTTTAACAAGCCCAAGCAGAAGATTATTAAATCCAGCATTTATTGTCGTCCCAATGAATGCTTCGTTAATCTGATCCTTAAGATTTTTAGATTTATATGTCTTAATAGTGTCATCTAAATCACTAAGAATGTGATAACGCTGTCTACAATCAGACGCAAAAGAAGACCAAATAATTAAAAATTGACCAATCACCAATAACAATTTTCTAGACATAAAAAACTCCATATTTTAAGTGGCCCGTCATCGTAACTAAAAAATAAAAAAAGGGCAACTTTTGTTACCCTTTTGAGAGAGAGAGAAAGAGAGAAAGAGAGAGAAAACGAATTCGGGTGAAATTGCGTTTTAAAAACTAACTACAACCCCACCACCAATTGATAGAAAACTTGAATCTTCTATCGCTTTACCAATCTTATCTAACTGTGCCTGATCTGCGTTATACTGATAAGACGCGCTAGATTCACTACTTCCAGATGTTAATCCTCTTGAGTAATTAACGTCTGCAACCATTCCTAAATTATCATTAAACATTACCTCTATACCCATACCAACTGCACCTGAAAGATAGGTCGCTTTATACGCCTCATCTCCAAATTTAGCACTATACGGATTATAACCATACCCACCATCGTAGTTATATGTCATCTCTTTAGACTCATCATATTTTAAAGATGCTCTATTTAAAATAAATCCAACTCCGATATAAGGTTTAACCTTAGACTCAACCGCTAGATAAACCTTCGCATTTGCCCCTATCGCAAGATGGTTATAACTCAAATCTCTCATGCCGTTGTTATAATTTTGTCCATACCAGCTATACATCGAATTCCATACATTAGGATCGTATCCCCAAGTTGTTGGAGTATTATTCCAACCGTTATAACTATTCTTATCATACTGCTTAATATTCAAAGTCGAGTAGTTAATACTCATCCCAATAGCAACTCGGCCACCACCGACTAATGCACTAACATCTAGGCCACCACTAAATTTAGAATCAAAATCGATTCCTTCACCACTAACATTCAATATTCCAAACTTTGGTGCAATCGTAACAGAACGAACCAGTTTTTCAACTTCAGGTAGAGGGGCCACCACTACTGGTTCAGGAATCGGAACAGGTGTAGCAACAGGTGCCGGAGCTGCCTGCTGAACCGAAACCTCTTGATTCTCATCCATCGCTCCAAGGCCGCTATTAAAGGCGTCTTGTAACCTTTTGGTGAGTTTCATCTCCTCTTTAATCCTGACGTCCTCAATCTTCTTTTGGACCATCTCTTCATTTCTTTCTTCCAACTTTCTTCTCATCTCTTCGATCTTATCGGCAGCTGACTTTCTTTTTTGGGCAAAAGTACCATCAACATCGAGCTGATCGTTTTGTAAAATGTCCTCTGTCTCTTCCAACAGCGGATCTTGCGCTAGTATCGGCAGAGATGTTGCTGCAAAAGCTAACAACAAACCACCAATCGTAAACGCCCTAAAGCCTGTAGTTTTCATTTTCTCCTCCTCTTCCTCTTCTTTCAAGAGACTGTTGTCTGAATCGCTCCAGTTATAACACACTGCCTAATTATTTTCCATCTAACAAATTTTAAGTGTAAGTTTTACAGTACATGACTGACGTTGAATTTAGCGCCAATTGATATAGAATCATCTATATGAGTGATTTTTTTATATTACCCAAGAAAAAAAAAGGACAAACCGCGATAGAGTATCTTCTATTACTCGGAGCAATTGCAGTCATCGTAGTAACTTTAATGAAGAAGGTTCACGCTTACTTGCTACCAAACGGCTCCTGCGAGGATGCAAACATGTCCCCTATTTGCGCTATTCAAGGGGCATGGAATCCTCCAAGCTTTAGATATTTTCATATTATGAGAAGAAAATAGTAAGTAAAACAAACTTCTTGGCAACTTTAAGTTGCCCACTTTAAGTTGCCCACTTTAAGTTGCCCACAATCGTTTATTGTGCTAGACTAGCACCAAAGAGGTTTTACCATGGGTAGATTTTTTAAATTTGATCATACATTAAATGAGTCTGAACTATGTGGTTTAGAAGGAACAAAAAATGACATTTTAACACAGATAAAAAGAGGAAATGGTATTAAAATTTTCGGAAGGAGAAATTTTGGCAAAACTTCATTAATAAAAAATGTCATAGGACATGATTGGGGCCAGAAAAAGAACCAGTTGTTTATTTATATTGATCTCTACTCAGTTGAGACAAGTAATGATTTATCTAGAGAGTTTGCGATAGGTTTGACTGATGCTATTCAAAAACTTCCGTTCTCAACGACTAAAATTATCCAATACCTAAAAGGATTAAAAAAGATAAGGCCAGTTTATCAAATATCAGAAAGTGGAATTGAATTATCCCTGAAATCAATGGGTAATAATACTTTTCCGTACTATCTCGACATACTTGGACAAATAGATAGTTTAGGACTCGAGCATAATTTAAATATTTTACTTGTTATTGATGAATTTCAAGAAATAGTAAAAATCAAAGGTGCCGATGAAACAATTCGAACGTTTTTAGAAAATACAAAAGCCAAAATAATCCCAGTGTTAATGGGATCAAAGCAACATATGATGACAATGCTATTTTCTACACCGAAGGCACCTCTTTATAATTGGGGAAACACTATCGAGTTTCATGAGATTCCATATGAAGATTATCATAAGTACATCTCCAAAAGATTTAAAAAAGCCAACGTCTCATTATCTCTTGATAATTCTATTTATCTTCAAAATAAACTATTACGAGAACCTGAAGCAATAAATAGGTTCTGTGACTTTTTAGCAGAAGAACATATAGACAAGAACAGTATTGAAATAGACCAAATAGACCTTGGGTTTAAACAAATAGTAGAGGGTAGAAGATCTCAATATGCAGAAATTCTAAACCACTACTCTGTTAATGAAAAAAAATATTTAAGGTTTATTGCAAACACCGGCCCTATCACTGGGCCATCTGGAAAAAACATATCTCTTTCAGCGCTTGATATTTCGAAAGAGGGCCTTCGTAAAATTCATCAACGACTTTATAATCAAGGTACGGTAATTAAAATTGATACCAATTTTTATATTGGAGATCCCCTCTTCTCTATTTTTTTAAAACTATTTTAAAATGACCTAATCCGTGAGGAAAAATGCTTGTCTATTTTATTCTAATTTTTGCAACACTCATCCTCTCTCAGGCCGGCATCGTAATTCGCTTTGCGGACACTCATTATGTTACAGTTGCCTTTTATCGACTTTTATTCGCAACGATAATTTTGGCACCCTTCTCCATCGGTTCACTAAAAAAAAGTTACTCTCAGATAGATAAACGAGCGGCAATGAAAATTTTTCTAATGGGCGTTTTCTTTGCCCTTCATTTTTTCTTTTGGATAAAAGCTGTTCAGACAACAAAAGTCGCTCATGCTGCCATATGCTTTGCACTCAATCCTGCATTTATCTCCGTTGGAGCTTTTTTATTTTTAAAAGAAAAAATAGACTCAAGGACAATTATCGGGCTCGTTATTGGTTTTATAGGCATCATCGTTATCGCTTCTGGAGACCTTTCATTTCATGATTTTAATAAAAATAATTTTTTAGGTGATATCTATGCACTGTTAGGCGGACTATCGTTTGCTATTTATTTTTTACTTGGAAAATCGATTAGAAAACATATTGGCAATCGTTTTCTAATGACAGCAGTTTATGGGGTTGGGGCCCTTCTTTCACTAGCAATAATCTTCTATGCAAAATTGCCACTAGGAAATTTTTCAAACCATTCAACATGGGTTGCTTTACTGGTGCTCGCTGTTTTTCAAACAATACTTGGGCATGCATCAATCATCTACATTTTAAAATTTATGAAGGCATCTTTTGTTTCCACGTTTCTTCTAGTGGAACCACTTCTAGCAGGCATTGTTGCCTTTTTTCTTTTTAACGAACACGTTGCTCTCACTGCTTGGTTAGGTTATCTACTAATCATAATTGGTATTTGCTTTTTATTTCGCGATCAACAACATGATTAGGCCAGGCCGACCTTAAATTTTCGATTTTTTATCTTGCCATCTCTAAGTCTATTTATTGCCAAGTTTATGCTCTCTTTTTTAATTGCGACATAGCTTAGGATATTCAAAATTGTGATATCTCCAACATCAGCAGGATCAAGTTTTGCCTCTCCTACAAGAGCACCGAGAATGTCACCTGGTCTTAAATTGTTCTTTTTTCCTCCCCCTATGTACATTGTTTTCATGGAAGGTGTTAGGTTATATTGTAGCTCTGTAGAGAGTAGTGCCAAATCTTCAAAAATACATTTCTGGTGAGTTAACTCCTCTATGCTAGAGAGTCTAGAGAGATCCCGTTGAAGAAAAAAACTAAAGGCCAATCCATTTTTTCCGGCCCGGCCTGTTCGACCGATACGATGAATATAAATCTCTGGAACCTCCGGCAGATCGTAGTTTATCACCGCCTCTAGTTCTATAATATCAAGGCCTCTGGCCGCAACATCTGTTGCTACTAAAACAGAGAGACTCCTATTAGAAAATTGAGTCAACACAGCTGTCCTATCATTTTGTAAAAGATCTCCATGAATAGCGGCAGCGAAAATTCCATGTCTGTTTAAAAATTTTGCAACATCGTCAGTTATCTGTTTTGTTTTGCAAAATACAATAAGCCTATTGGGCCGATATTTTCCAAGTACTTTTAACAACGCCTCTTCTTTATCTTTATGCCCATCAACAGCATAAAACAGCTGGTCAATAACATTTGGCATATGGTCGACATCGACCTTTACCTTGATGGCATCATTTTGCAAGCTTGCGCCCAACTCTTTTATATCATTTTGAAACGTCGCAGAGAACAGCAGGCTTTGTCTTTTGCTCGGTAAATGAGAAGCTATCTCCATGATATCCTCATTAAAACCCATATCAAGCATTCTATCGGCCTCATCAAGGACAAATGTTTTTATCATTTTAAGATTTAATGAATCTTTTTTAAGTAACCTTAACACTCGTCCAGGGGTACCAACAACAATGTGTGCTCCATAAGCAAGGGATTTCTCTTGATGAACTTCAGCGGCCCCTCCGCAAATAGTTAACACTTTCACATTTTTCATTTTTCGAGCAAGTCTACGAATCTCAGTGGCCACTTGCTCAGCTAGCTCTCTTGTCGGACACAAAATTATTGCCTGAATATTACTACTAGCTACATTTAGCGAGTTTAATATTCCTAAACCAAAAGTGGCAGTTTTTCCGCTTCCAGTTTTCGCTTGAGCGATGATATCTTTTCCATCTAATATAAACGGAAGACCTTGCTCTTGAATTGGCGTCATTGCGGTGAATTTCAACTCTTCTAAGGTGCTCAACAACTCTTGCTTTAAAGAAAGTTGTTCAAATTTTTTACTCATAATTATTTCTTGATTAACTCAATTCCATCTTTACTAATTTTTATTTTTCGCTCTTTATAAAGCATTCCAGAAGCACTTTTAAAAGTCTGCTTGCTCATCCCCAATATTTTCTTTATGTCATCTGGGGAACTCTTATCATGCAAAGTTGACTTGCCATTACATTTTTCAAGCATTTCTAAAATTTTGTCTTTTGCTTCTACAAGATTGTCAATCCCTTGTGCTTGCAAAGAAGCATCTACAAGGCCATCCTCTCTAATCTTTTTAACGATACCATCATAATTTTCACCGATCTTAATATTGATAAAAATCTCGTTAGCATAGATCATTCCAATAAACTTCCTATTGATAATAGACTTATAACCTAGATCAGTTTTTTGAACAGGAGCAATTTTAATCTTGTCTCCAATTGCAATATCAAAAACAGATGCTTCGATATACTTACCAAGCTTAGTTGTTCCATATACTCGTTCTGTACCCTCTTCGATACACACTCTTACCACGTGATCTTCATCTCTGTGCACTTTAACTTTTTGCTCGTTTCCCGGAACTAGCAGATCTTTTTCTATCCCCCAGTCAAAGAAGGCCCCAAACTCTTGAGTGTCCACTACCTTCATCAAAGCGTACTCGCCAACTTCTGCGTAAGGTATTTTATTGGTGGCGACAGGCCCTCCCTTAGTATCGAGATAAACAAACGCTTCAATTTTTTGATTAATTTTTATATTAATTGGTGCCATAGCAGGTGGCATAAAAACTTCCGAGTTAGAATCAAGTTCTCTTAGATAATAACCCGAAGACGTTTCTCTACAAACAACAAATATTCCGCTCTTTCCAATTTCAATCACACAAACTCCCAAACAATATAAAACCTAACACTCATTCTTAAACGAAAACAAAAGAAGGCCATAAA
>DYOQ01000024.1:8218-37929 GCA_020720455.1 Bdellovibrio sp. | reverse complement strand
CGTTATAACTAAACGTTTGTTATAACTAAACGTTATAACTAAACTAAGTTTTCAAGTTGACAAAAATGTTTAAAACTAAGGACTCTTCCTCCGCTTGTTTCACTGCCATAATCTTTAGTTCCAAGATGTACTTGATATACTTTTGGGATCTTAAGATGTTTTTGGAAGTAGGCCAAATGAGGAGATAAGCTTGATTCACCAGTCTTGCATTCGACAGCAAATAGAGGTTTTTTATCTTTTACGATGACAAAGTCTAACTCTTTTTGTCCATCGTTATCTTTTAAAAAATGAAGGTGCATTTTGTGGCCAAGCTGATCTTCTGTTTGATGACAAAATTTTAAAAGATGGCCAGCAACAAAATTTTCAAAACGGGGCCCAGTGTTTGTAACTGCACTCCAATCCCACATATAGAGCTTTGGCATTTTTTTTACGGCCTTAATTCTGTTTATTCCATAAGGATAAATGCGGTAGCAAAAATATAGATTTTCTAAAATTGTTACCCAACGATCAATAGTGATTGAAGAGACACTCAAATCTTCTTGAATACTTTTATTTGAAAAAAGAGAACCAACTTTGGTAGGTAAAATTTCAGCAAGTAGTTCAATTATGGAGATATCTTTAACTGTCGAGATATCAGTTAAATCCTCTTTTATGATTTTTGCCTGTCTTTCAAGTAGCCATCTGCGATGAACCTTATGGTCTTGTGAAAATAGCGGTTCTGGAAATCCTCCAAATGTTAATAATGCTTCAATAGGATTATTAATTTTAGTACAAGTTTTTAGTTCTGGTAGAGTAAAAGGATGAAGTCGGTGGTAGTGGTATCTTCCAAGCAACGAGTCACCACCTTTTCGAAAGTAGTCTAACCGTGCAGAGCCTGTAACGATGATTTGCATTTCATCTCGATATTTATCGAAAAGCCCTTTTAGTAATGTTCTCCAAAGTTTGTATTTATGTATTTCATCAAAAATGATTACAGGTACATCTTTTGAAAAAGAAAAATTTAATATTAATTTTCGATCTTCTAAATTATCCCAACTTAGATATAGGTATTTTTTTGTAGTTAACATTTTACTTAAGGTGGTCTTTCCAACTTGACGGGGACCTCCAATAAATACCATTTTATGCTTTAAATCATCTTTAATTTTATTAACGATATTGCGAGAAAATGTTGTAGTAGTTTTTTTAACCATACTTTACTATACTACGTAGTATTTTAAACTCAACTTAAAATTACTACTGAGTAGTTTTTTCTAGGAATTTACCATAAATAGCCAATTGAAGCGGTGATTGACTCTAGGGTGGTATTAATTTTTCTTACGCCACCAAATTCTAATTCAATCTTGGAGTACTCAATTTTAAAAATGGCAGACTCTTGGTATGCAAAATATGGGTAGGGAAGAGTTTCCTTAACTGTGAAGTGGATAGTGGTTCCAACTGTTAACTCCGATCGAGTTCTTACGTTGCTGAAGATAGGAAATTTAACATAGATAGAGCTTCCACCTTTTGTAGTGTAATCGATAAGAGGATAAATGTATGAACCATTCATAGATTTGTAACCAAAAGTGGTAGAGTTTGTTTTCATTTCAGAATAAAAACTTTCTCCAATTAGTGAAATTTTAAATGGCCGAGAACCTGGAACAATTAGCCCAATAGACCCAAAACCATCTAGCAGCTCTATTGTTTGACCTGTTGAACTACCTTTTGGAAAAGCAAAGTAGTCACCTCTACCCTTGAAAAAGAGAAAATCAAAAAATAATATTTGATAGCTTGTTTCAAAAGCAAATGTATTTTCTGTGAATTTTGTATTTTCTATATCTTGATTCTCGTGAGTCTCTTCGTAACTGATATAAGAGTAACCTGTGGTTAAATCAAGAGAGTGGTGGATCTCTGCATAAGCAAAGTTAATGAGCTGAAAAAGAGAAAGAACGATTAGGGTAAAAATTAATTGCATAGCATTTTGTTAAACACCCTCAAATTTTACTCCGACCTTAAACTGATCGAGATCGTTATCCATTTTTCTAATTGACCTAACTTCTCCTACTAGTGGTTTCGCTATAAGTTTGCCATCAATTGAAACGAGGGCCACCCCTTCTTTTTCGTTGAATTCACCTGGGTCATCAATCAAAAATGCCATACCACCTGTTGAAATATCGTGTAACATGTAGCTTTCAACTGGTAGGTTTTTAAAAGATTTTATGGTTGTTCCGTTAGTTCTTACGAGTCCGGCAACTTGTCCATTTTGAGCAACTTTTCTAGGTATTTTTCTCTTGTGCAAATTATCTGCTTCATTCTCTTTTTCAATTACTTGAAGTTTTTCAAACATCTGTCTTGGAAGAACAAATAGTTCTTTTGGAATTGAACAACGAAGAAGTTGGGAGGTTGATTCTCGCATCGTTTGCTTAAACGTTATTGTTTCACTTTCCGCATAGATAAAGATCTCCTCTTTGGCCTGAAATTTAAATGAGTTGGTTCTAAGAGGTCTAAATTCTAGAATGTTTTTTGTATCATCAACAATTCTTAGAAAACCATAGTGAATAGGTCTGCCTTTGCCTGGAATATTTTTTTGCCAAAGCCAAACTTTATCATTCCTAGCGACAAGGTTTTTTAGCGTTAGTAGTACTTCGTAATGATTGTCAATTTGTTGCAGTTTCATTGCCATAGATACAATACTACTATAATTTTTGAAAAAATCTATTGGGTAATTTTATTTACTACGTTTGATAATATTAGCTTAATTGTAGTTCCATGAGAAACTGGGAAGTCGACTTCTGGCCTACTGGTAATTTCTAAATTCCCATGGGTTAGGTTTAAAAAAGATTTCACTAGTACAAGGCCTAGACCGACACCTTTTTCACCTTTAGTTCCAGGCATTGAAAACAAAGAGTTATTCTCTTTGAGCACCTTTTGGTGTTGTTCCGAAATACCTGTTCCGTTGTCTATTATTGAAATTGTCACTGATTTCTTGTTTTCTACCATACTGATATTTATTTTGTTTCCACTATATGAATACTTTATAGCATTTTGCAATAGCGGTTTTAAAATATCATGTTTAAAAATTTCTTTTTCGATAAGAGCGCACGTGTGCGCATGTGATAATGATGAGGGAAAGCATAACTCTAAATCCTTTTTTGCGAGGTCATCACTTAGTTGTTTTATTAAGTCATCTATAATTGGAGTTAATCGCTCATTAGATAATATGATATCTTTCTTTCCTGAGTCTATTGCGGCAACGTTTCTCATATGTGAAACAATTTTTAAAATTTCATTCGTTGAATTTTTGATTCCCTTGTATTCATCACTATCTATAAAAAATTGTTTTTCACGCGTCTTTGCATATGTTAGATCGCATAGTTGGTAGTAATTATCTATGATTGTCAGAGAGTTTAAAATATCATGTCCGATAATTCGTAAAAGCATTTTAATCTGTTCATTCTTTTCAGCGATAGTTTTGGCGGCCGTTTCAATAAACTGGTGAAGTAAATAGGTACAAATAGTTGTCATTATAATTTCAGCTAGAAGGAGTAGTGCTCTATAGGTGACATAAGAGTCAGGTAATGGCCCTGAATAATTTTCTGTAAGTTTTACAATAGAAATGATTACTAGAGATAGTATAGTTGTAATCCCACCTAGTAAGGTTCCTGTTTTTCCAATTAAGACTGATCCAGCTATTGGCATTAGAATAATCCAGAAAATTTGAATGTTATAAGTTTGCTCATTTTGACCAATTGTAAGCATTGTAAAGCCTAGGATTGCAACAAATGGCAACGTTTGGATAATGTTGTAACTAAGTTTATATTTTGTAATGGTAACTGAACTTACTATGGCAAGAATACAGATCAAGGATCCTAGGTAAGTGATGTTGTCGGCGTTACCAGTGAAGAACTTGTGGCCAATAATTATGGCCATTAAAGTTGCAAAAGCGAATAGAACAATCTGTTTAGCTTTTAAATTTAATTTGATTAATTCTATGTCGGTAGTGCATGGCAGTTGTTTAAGTGACACTATTTTTTTATTATCAAGTTGAGGGACTTTGGATTTATTGGATACATCTTCGGGCACGAAGTTATTAATTTTTATACATGGTATAGATATCGTAAAAATGGTACCGCCAGTTGGATTATTTTTGATTGATATTTCACCACCTAATTTTGCTAAAAACTGTTTGACGATTGGCATACCAAAGCCAGTTCCTTTTTCACCTTTTGTGCCTAGTCTTGAAGTTTTGGTATGGGGAGAAAAAAGTGTGTTTTTTATTTCATTAGGAATTCCGATGCCGTTATCAACAATGTCAAAATAAGCAAGATCTTCGGAGCAATTATTTTGGTAAATGTTTAGAAAAATATCGCTGTTTTCGTGAGAGAATTTGATTGCATTAGAAATTAAATTACTCAAAATTTGATTGCTAAATATTGAAAAATTGGCAGAGATTTTACAACTGCTTTGAAGATCATTTTTAATGATTAAGTTAATGCTCTTGTCTCTAAGTGGTTTGTAAAAACAAAAATTAATTGAGTCTATTAGCTTTTGTGGTTCTATTAACTCTATCTCAATAGTTCCAGATTGATCACTCACTTGGTCTAGATTTAGACTGTTTTCCATTATTTTTCTTATATTATCATTTGCTCTTAGCATTGTATTGAAATGTGCATAATCGGTTGAACTTTTATCTGATATACTGGATAATATTTTTTTTGTAGATTTTTCGATAGTATTAATATGCTGTTTAATATCTGTGCTAATAATCAAAATCAAATTTTTAACGAGTTGTCGACTATAGTTCATTTTTGAGGTTATTTTATGGAAAATAGATTGAGTCATGAAAATGAAAAGTATTGTTACTAAGGTAACTTTTATACTTAATAAATAGCTGTAGGTGATGTGTGATTGATTAGTAGGGAAAAAATCTGATGACTCAAAACCTGTATATGTTAAGATGACAAAAATTGTCGTTGTAAGTAATGATATCCCACCACCAAGGAACGCCCCTCTTTTACCAAGCAATAAAGCTGCACCAATTGGGAAAGTGATGATCCAAAATATATTATCAGTTGCAAGGCCACCCATGAACCAGCTGGTGCAAGATGTTGCAAGTGCTATGCTAAAAATCATGATGTACGTTGACATCAGAGATATTTTTTTGGCGAAAAAAAAGTGATGGATCAATATCCCAACCCAGAGTGGGATAATCCAGTATCCTATTGTTGCTCCAAGGTGATTTTTGTTGATACCTCTAAGCTCTAATTGATGAGCTACTATAGCAATAAAAACACCAACCATAAATATTCTTGCTAGGTACTCTCGGCTGAAAGTTTGGTGATCTTTTAATATATTAAAGTCTTTTACCATTATAAATATCGCTACTATTTTCGGTTATACAATTTTATAAATTTTATAAAATTTATAAAAAGATAATAACAGTAATGTTGATATTAAAAAAATTTAAAATGGAGGAAAAGTTTTCTAGATACTAGTTTTGAGCAAGACGTTAAACTAGAGAGAAATGGTTACACCGGCAACAATAATTAATCCTGAAGTGCTATAGTCAGGCCTGTTTGGATAAAACCCAGGCAGAGTTGATTTTACATATGACATTTCAAGAGTTGTTGCGATGATCTCCTTTAACGGGCCACAGGTTAGTAGCAGTTTAATCTGGTGGTGGTTGCCATTTTGTTCAGTTGAGTTAATAAGTCCACTACGAAGCTCGCCAAGGAGTGAAAGCTTTTCGCTAAAATCAAGATGGTTTGAAACTGCGATAGTTAGTTTGTTATATCTATTTTCGCTAATCTCTTGAGCGTAAGTTTGAAGAAATAGTTCGTACGTCGGTGCAAAAAATTTTGTCGTAAGAAATGGGACGTAAGAGATACCACCACCAAAACCTGTTGTTAAGAGTGTAGAGTATAATCGTTGTTGCTCTTTCGTATAAATTAGATGGTAACTAATGGTATTATTCTTGTGGATATGAGTTACAACAGGGTGAATTTCTTTGATCATCAGCGTGCGTTCTAGTTTATTACGATTATCTCGATCGTAATGAGAACTATCTTTGTATATTAACTTAATTAGGTTATTTTTAATGTGATCATATTGAAGAGTTGCTGTTCCATCTAATCGTTGGCCACCTGTTGCGACAACCTTTGGAGCGTAGTATCTTGAGCGATAACCGTTTCCTGTTAAATAGATCTTCCAGTATTTGAGAAATCCTTTAGAAACTAGAGCATTGGCCTCATATTGATAAAAAAAAGATCCATATCTATCATCACCATTTTGTTCAATGTTAGAGTGTCTTCCAAATTTAAAGGTAGCATCAAAAATCGTAGTTTTATCTGCCAACTGATCGAGGTAATTAGTAGCGTACAGATTTAGTGCAGATCCAGGCGTTGAAGTTAAATAGGTTTTACGAAGCATAATAATACTAGCATCGTCTCTGTGTGGAGTAAATTTTGATCTTGAGTCTTTGTCGTTTCTTGCTTGAGCTAGAGATATTCCAAGCATAGTGTCTTTATCTTCTTGAAGTTTACTCTCCTGGAAATTTATTTCTGCATTTTTTTTATCTACAATATTTCCTGATACAAACTGTAATACACCCAAGTTGTATTTACTCTGCTGTGGCATATATTGGTACTCATTGCAAATATAAAAATATTTGATGGCAAGTTTTCTATACCATGATTTATCTGTTTCAGTATTTGAATTTTTAATCATAGCTACATAGGTTTTTGCAATAAGATAGTAGAGGTCAAGAGATTCGTTGCTAGGTGGTGTAGTATCTTCTAGTCGCTCTCTTAATGTTGATAAATTTGCAGCGGCAAGAAGAGCGGTACCATGGTTTAGTTTAATGGCGTGATAATAGACTCTGAGTGTTTTTAAATATTCATTTTTTTCTTTGTACGCTTTAGCAATAAAAATAAAAGTAGGTAGGTGAAACTCACCGTCAAGATTTCTTTTTAAATATCTGTTTGCTAAATGAATATTTCCTCTTTCGTAAGCAAGCATCGCTTTTTGTAGCCTTGTGGTTTTAATATCGCTAGATGCAAATGTTTTCTCACTAATCAAGAGTATTAAGAAGAGCAAAATGGTGGCCGTTACTATAACTGTTTTCATTAGAAGATGGTAATTCCTACTGATAAATAGATCGTATGCCCAGTGATAAACTGTCTCGTTTGTTGGTGATTTAGAACTTTCACTTTTGCTCGATTGGTTATATCGACGTATGAAATATGATGCGCTCTTTGATATGTGTATGCAAGCTCGTAAAACAACGGATGTTCTTCTTTTCTTTTGGTTCGTTCATGTAATCCAAGTGAAAAGAATAGTCCAAAAGATTCGTATGTGATTTTGTGGTTAGTCAGCCAATCATCATTGTCGCTACTCTTTTTTGGTTCGTCGATTGTATTGTAAAGCTTTATGGACTCTAATGACCAGATGGGGCCAAGTGTTGTATAAAAACTATATTTAGGATTATAAGAAAATTTTGTATAATATCTCAAGAGAGGGCCAAAAGAGACGCTAGATATTTTTCCTTGTCCAGAAATTGCTTGATCATCAAATTGAAACTCAATATCTTTAATTTCTCCAAAATATGCGTAAGATGAAATAATAACTTCCCACTTTTTCCAAAGATGGCCAAATTGAGTATTAACTCCAGCTCCAGGAAAGGTGGTTGATTGTTTACCAGTGAATGCTTTAGTTCCAACAATGTTGACCCCTCCTCTTAGTACTAGCTGTTCTTTTTCCATTCCCAAAAACAGAGGTCTTGCACTTAGAACATTTGAATATACTAAAATAAATGTAGCAGTTGTAAGGAGTATTAAAAATTTATTCATTAAAACTCCGCCGTAAGAAAGAGGCCAGGCCTTTTCTTGTTATCAACCGTTGGCGAAATCATCACCTTTCCCTCGTAAAACCAAAATAGCGTGGAGGGGTTTAAGATATGGCCAACTACTTTAGCGATAGGGTTATTTAAGTTTAAAAGTGCTAAACTTGCTTCTTCTAGGCCAATTCCAATAAGTGCACCGAGTATAGGTGTTTGATATAGATCTTGAACGCTTGCTGGTTCTGTATAAATTTCAATTGTAAACTCAAAAAGTGCACTTGAAATAAAACTCATAGCAAGCGAATTAATTCTGGAAAAACCGTTTGCTCTGTAAAAGAGAAATAGTTGAGATCCTGCGTATGGGTGAATGATCCAGTTCCAAATTGGTTCATCTTTATCAAATACGATTTTTCCTAAATTATTTTTGTAGTTACGAAATGATCCATCATCTTTGAAAGTGTCCCACTGAGTAAGAGGGTAGACTGCCAATGAGATAAGGTAGAGTGAACCTACTAGATTCTTTTTTTCTTGAAAAGTGTGGTCTCTGTCGACGTATTCATATCTGTAATCTTGTTTCGCAAATGCTTGTGCAACGCTTGTAGCTAAGATTAGCAAAGAGATCGCACATAGTAGTTTTGTAGTTAATTTTAGCATTGTTAAATTATCTCTCTGGATCAATAATTACTGTAATTGATGGATCAAAATTTTGGGCGAGTGTTTGTTGAATAGCGTGAAGCGTCCCACTAGCGCTGCTCGGGCAGGTACCGCAAGCTCCTTGGTACTTAATAACGAGACAGTTTGAGACTAGCTCAATCAGCTCAACGTCTCCACCATCAAAACGTAGTGTCGGTCTGATCTCTTTATCTAAGATCTCTTCAATTTGTTTTAATTTTGGAGGTAGTTTCTCTCTTCTGATTGCTTCAAGATCTATATCTGAAAATGAACTACTATGATTATCTAGATTATTAGAGATGCAGTTTTCAATATCGCTAATTAGAGTTGTCCAACTTGCTAAAGATTTTTTTGTTATTGTTATGGTGTTATCTCTAAAAACAAGTCGATCGATCCCACCTATCTCAAAAAGTTTGCTAGCTAGGTAGTTATTCGCACTTTCCGTTTGTGAGTTATAGATCGATTTCCCGTGATCCTTAACGGCCTTTTCAAGAATAAACTTCATAGCGTTTGGATTTGGGGTTGGAATAGCTTCAATATGTTTTTTCATAATCTACTCCTACAAAAGTTCCACAGCTTTAACAATACCCTGTGATAATTTTTCAATATCATCTAGGGTGTTATAAATGCTAAAAGTGGCCCTGATGGTACCAGGGATTTTATATAAATTCATTAGGGGAGAGCAACAGTGATGGCCAGTTCTAACGGCAATTCCTTGTTGATCTAGCAAGGTTCCGATGTCGTCATGGTGCAATCCCTTGATATTAAATGAGAGGATTGGCCCTTTATCTTTAGCGTTCCCAATGATTGTTAGGTTTGGGATTTTTTTAAGTCGGGAGGTTGCTTCTTTAAGTAGCATAGATTCATAGTTCGCAATTTGGGTCAAACCAGTATCATTTATAAATTCTATCGATTTTTTTAATCCGATAACACCAGCAATGTTCGGGGTGCCTGCCTCAAATTTATATGGCAAATCGTTATAGGTACTCCCTTGATAGGTAACATCCTTTATCATCTCTCCGCCACCTTGGTAAGGGGGGAGCCGCTCAAGGAGTTCCTCTTTGCCGTAAAGGACTCCGACACCTGTTGGGCCAAACATTTTGTGGCCGCTAAAACAGTAAAAGTCACATCCAAGATCTAAGACATTCACTTTTTTATGTGCAATTGCTTGGGCGCCATCAATGAGTGTTAGCGCTCCAACTTTTTTTGCTAAGGCAACAATTCTAGCAATGTCATTAACAGTTCCAATGCTATTTGAGATGTGATTTATTGCTACGATTTTGGTTTTCTCATTTAGAAGTTTTGAAAAATCTTCAATGATTATTTCGCCATCTGGATTTATCGGAGCAATTTTTATAGTCGCCTCTTTCTCCTTTGCTAACATCTGCCATGGAACCATATTTGAGTGGTGTTCAAGGGCCGAAATTATTATCTCATCTCCTTTTTTTATTTCACCTCTTAAAATAGTTGCAACTAAGTTGATTGCTTCAGTGGTCCCTTTGGTAAAGATAATCTCTTCTTTTTTTCTTGCACCAACAAAAGTTTTAACGAGGTCTCTTGTTGCTTCAAACTCTTCTGTTGCTTTAATTGCAAGGAAGTGGGTTCCTCGATGAATGTTGGCACTGGCACTATAATAATTTACGACTTCATCAACTACACTTTTCAGTTTTAATGTAGTCGCTCCGCTATCAAGGTAGACCAGTGGTTTATTTCTAACTAAACTGTTTAATCCTATGAATTTAGTTTTAATCTCATCAATGTTTAGTTTGGTGGCAATATTCATTTACACACCCTCTTTTGTTGTTTGATCTTTTTATCATACGTTTTACTTAGGTGTAACTCACAAATGTTTCTTGCTACATTATTTTCAATCATATCGATTATCTCTTGAGTAAACGCGATAAAAAGTAGTTTTAGCGCGTTCTTGCGTGGAATGCCTCTACTCATCAAATAAAATAACTCTTCTTCACTTATTTGTCCTACTGTCGCTCCATGGCCACATTTTACATCATCAGCATTTACTTCTAGTTCAGGTTTTGCCAAGCAACTCGCCTGATCACTCAGTAAGAGCGCTCGGTGTAATTGATTTGCGTTTGAACCTATCGCGTTTTTTGCAATCTTCACTCTTCCTGTAAATGCGCCTTTTGCGCTATTTTCAAGAATCGCTTTAAATCGTTGGGTGCTAATACTGTTTGGTGAGGCGTGATCCATGATGATACTGTTTTCTATTCTTTGTTCATTTCTTCCTTGGTAGAAACCATAAATGTTCGCTTCAGCGTTTTGCCCTAGGAGTGAGATCTCCATTTTGTTTGTTGAGCCGTTTGCTCCTATCGAGATTGGAAAAAAGTTTAGGGTTGCTCCTTGTTCTAGTTTTCCAATAAACGAACTTGAATGGACTGCTTTTAAACACTCATCTTGAATTTTTATATACTCAATGTTTGAGTTTGGAGCAAGATTGATAGTGGTTTGAGTATTTGTTGTATAGCTGTTTTGTACCTTGCCTGTGTGGATGTATCTTTCAATAATAGTAGCTTTTACTCCTGGAATAGTATCTATGAATATTTTTGGATAAAAGGTAGAGTCTTGTGTTTTTTCTGTAGTTGTAAATGTTATCAAAAGAGGCTTAGTTAGATCTTTTTCGATCTTTAAAGATAGAGTATCTGTTAAAATTATGTTTTCAGTTTCACTGTTCATACTTCACCTAGTGTTGTTACGAGATAAGCCAGTCGTAACCTTTTTTTTCTAACTCTAAGGCCAATGTTTTATCACCAGACTTAATAATTTTACCTTTGTATAAGACGTGAACAAAGTCCGGTTTAATATAATCTAAAAGTCTTTGATAGTGAGTTACTAAAACTATACTGTTGTCAGCTGATTTGAGTCTGTTTACCCCATCAGCAACGACTTTGAGAGCGTCGATGTCTAGTCCAGAGTCAGTCTCATCTAGAAGAGCTAAACGAGGGTTTAAAACGCTCATCTGCAATATCTCATTTTTTTTCTTTTCACCTCCAGAGAAACCACCGTTTACACTTCTTTCTAAAAATGACTCACTCATCTGGAGCATTTCTAATTTTGGTTTTAAAAAGTAGCGAAACTCCTTTTCTTTCATCGCAGGAGCTCCTTGATGTTCACAAACTTGATTAAATGATTCTAATAAGAAGGTTAGGTTAGTGATGCCGGGAATTTCAATCGGGTACTGGAAGCTCAGAAAGATTCCCTCCTTTGCTCTGACGTCTGGTTCTAGTGTTGTTAGATCGACATAGTTATTGTCGATTAAATATTTTATAGAACCGCCAGTAATCTTATATGCAGGATGGCCGGCGACTACTTTTGAAAGAGTGCTTTTTCCTGAGCCATTTGGGCCCATGATTGCGTGAAGTTCCCCTTTTTTAATTTCAAGGTTAACACCTTTTAAGATTTCGTTTTCCTCAACTGTTGCTGTTAAATTTTCTATCTTAATCATAACTACTCCAAGCTATTTATCCGATACTATTTTCTAATTTCATTTCTAAAAGTTTTACCGCTTCAACAGAAAATTCTAGAGGTAACTCTTTAAAAACTTGATGACAAAAACCGTTAACAATTAGAGATATTGCTTTTTCTGAATTTATCCCTCTTGATTTTAAGTAAAAAAGTTGATCTTCACTTATTTTTGAAGTGCTTGCTTCATGCTCGTACGTTGAACTACTATTTCTTACATCCATAACGGGGTAGGTATTGGCACTACAATTAGTTCCAATTAACATTGAGTCACACTGAGCGTAGTTTCTAGAGCCGGTAGCATGTGGGCCAAATTTTACGAAGCCGCGATAACTGTTACTTGATTTTTCAGCAGAGATACCTTTTGAAATAATGGTGCTCTTGGTATTTTTTCCAATATGAATCATCTTGGTTCCAGTGTCTGCTTGCATATAGTTATTTGTAAGTGCCACGGAGTAGAACTCACCTTGAGAGTTATCTCCAATTAGCACGCAGCTAGGATATTTCCAAGTAATAGCAGAACCGGCCTCAACTTGTGTCCAAGAGATTTTGGAGTTTTTACCAAGACAGCTTCCCCTCTTTGTTACAAAGTTATAGATTCCACCTTTTCCTTCGCTATCACCGCCATACCAGTTTTGAACTGTAGCATATTTTATTGTAGCATCATCAAGCGCAACTAATTCAACGATAGCAGCGTGAAGTTGGTTTTCGTCTCTTTGTGGTGCTGTACACCCTTCAAGATAGTTTACAAAACTTCCACTATCTGCAATCACTAATGTTCTTTCAAACTGTCCACTCTCTTTAGCGTTGATTCTAAAATATGTTGAAAGATCAATTGGAGAGGTGACATCTTTTGGGATATAGACAAAAGAACCATCGCTAAAAACAGCACTATTTAAAGCGGCATAAAAATTATCGGTATATGGAACAACAGTTCCTAAATATTTTTTTACCAGTTCTGGATGTTTATGGACTGCTTCAGATATAGAACAAAAAATTATTCCTACTTTTTCTAAATCCTCTTTATGAGTAGTTCCAACTGATACACTATCAAAAACCGCATCTACAGCTACTCCAGAGATTCTTTTTTGTTCAAGGAGAGGAATACCTAACCGTTCAAACGTTGCGATGAGCTCAGGGTCTATCTCATCTAAACTTTCTATACTCTCTTTTTTCTTGGGAGCTGCATAGTAGTAGATATCGTTAAAATTAATTTCGGGAATATTTAACTTCGCCCACTCTGGGTGTTCCATTTTTTTCCAATGATTAAAAGCTTTAATTCTAAAGTTAAGTAGCCAATCGGGTTCATTTTTTTTCGCACTAATTAATCTTACAATCTCTTCGCTTAAACCTTTTGGAAAGCTCTCTTGCTCAATCTGGGTATAGAAACCGTGTTTGTATTGATTGTTATTTTCGTTGTTCATTGTCCTCTCCAAAGAGTAGTTCATGCACGGTCAGCTTTTCTAGATAGTTATTGATTTTCATCGATAGCCGCCTAATTGGAGTTATTATGTTGCATGAAGAGACTAGACATTTTTTTCCATTTTGACAGGTAAAGGCCACCTCTTTTCCTTCCACTACTCTTGCTATATCCATGTAACTAATCTCTCTTAAGTCTTTTGCTAATTTATATCCACCTTTAACACCTTTAACGGATAATAGAATCTGTTCGTTATTCATTGATTGCATTACCTTGGCCATCGTATCAAAAGGAATGTTGAAAAGATCGCAGATCTCTCTAGCGCTAGTAAGCTCCTCTTTATTAGTAGTCATATATTTGATTGCCATCAAAGCGTATTCCACTTTTTTGTTAATTTTTAACATTCCTAATTCTCCGTTTATGCTGGTTAACTTACATCTAAATAAGTTAAAAATAAACCTATTCAAGTTCAGTATATCACAAATAAGGTAAAATTTAACCTATTTACAGATAGATTATTTCTATGTATTTATAATCATTTGGTTTTTTTGTAAAAATTTGAGGTTTCTATGGAAAATGAAGGGATCATTAAGTTTTTGGCCGAGTATAAAAAAGAAAATTTTGAGTGCCTAGATGACCTATCAGAACTTTTTTTGTTAAGACAAGATCTATACGCAAAAAAATTAATTGGAGCAAATGAAGCGGGCCTTGGTTTTGGTAACGTCAGTATGAAGTATCATAAAGGCTTTATCATCACGGGAAGTTTAACGGGTAACTATTCTAAGCTTGGTATCGACGGTTACTCTTATGTTACGGAGTGTTCAATTGAAAAAAATTGGTTAAGCTGCATAGGGGGAACGATCGCTTCTTCTGAGTCGCTAGCTCACGCTGCTATCTATAAAGAGTGTCGTTCAAAATTTGTAGCGCATATTCACTCTTCTAAGCTTTGGAAAAAACATTTTGATAAACTTCCAACAACCAATCCTAGCGCCGAGTATGGGACAGTTGAAATGGGTTTAGAGGTCGCAAATATTGTTAAAAATAGAAAAGCAAAAGTTATCATTATGGGAGGCCATGAAGATGGAATAATTCTTCATGGTGATTTTGCAGATGATATTATTGAAGCTATCGAGTCACTTTAACTTACAAATGACTATTTTTTAGCAATTTTATAGGTTAGCAATCCATCTTCATAGCTTTTGCTAATATCTTTGGGGTTTAGAATATCTGTGGTGTTAAATTCACGAGAGAGAACCTCGCTTCTTTTTGTCTTACTTTTACTTCCATCTGGTTCTTCTAGTTCGACAAAATTTCTTCTTGAGAGGGTTACTCGAATTTTTCGCTCATTGGCCATTAGCTGGATTTCATCTTTTTCGTGAGGTGGAATAGGTATGGAGACAGTATAAAATTTTTCGTACTCATTAATAAAAGGGTCAAGTTTTGAGAGTTGATAAAACTCATCTTCAGATTTAACCGTTATGTCATTTTTTATTTTGGCATTAGCATCTATTAGCGATTTTAAGTCTTTGGCATGAAGATCTTTAATTCTGGAAGCTACAGAGTCGTGTTCAAAACTCATGCCCTGAAGTCTTTTGGCAAAAAGCTCTTGCTGGGATTTTACTAGTTCTGTTTGATGTTTTTCTGCAAACTGTTTTTTTTGATCAAATATTTTTTGTTGCTCTGTTTGCATTCTGTGGAATTTATGAAGATCATTTTCCATCTGGACTCGATTTTGAGAGTCTAGAAAGCGCATTTTGCTTTCGAAGTTGTTTAGCTTGTTTTTTTCGATCTCTTGAAAACGCGTGTCAGTATCTCTGCTCATAATGTCGTTCCTAGCAGATATTGCGTTAATCCCTTTTTGAGTCTCTAGCTGGTTTTTGCTAACCACTTGTTTATAATTTTTTTCTATATCGTTAATGGTATCACTGGCCCACTCTTTATCGTCTAACATTTTGTCTTCGATCTCTTCGGTTTTTGCTTGATGATCGCTGAGGTACTGTTCGTTTAGAGTTGAAACGTTATCTTTATGATTTGTTTGTAGTGTCTGCTTTTCGTTTGTGAGCTGGTTTTGAATGTTTTTAATGTTATCACGATATTTATTCAATTCATTCTGGTATCTGTGTGACTCTTTTAATAAGAGCTGGTCATTTTTTTCTCTAGTTTCTAGAGCGACCTGAGAACCCTCACTTTGAATCTCATTTTTTTGTTTTTCATAAAAGTTTTCAAGTTTTTCAAGCTCTCTATTTTGAGACATAATTTTTCGTCTTATGTTTTCGTCATTTCTTTTTACCTGCTGAGTAGGTCCATCTTGATCGCTAACCTTCAATTTGGTGTCTCCTTCTTAGTTTCAGCTGGTATTCGTGCGACTTCATTTGACGTTGATTCTGGTGGTAAGCAGTAATCAACTTTATCACCAGTATGTCCTAAACAGACCCATGATCTAACAAGATCAACTTTAATTGTTTCTCCGCCACCGTTATATGCTAAGTAGCTGACTGGATCTAATGTTGATGTTACGACATACGATTTTTGATCGTCAGTTTTTGGATAAGTTGATTTGATAAAATATTGGTAGACTCGGTACTCCGCATCTGCTCGAAAAACACTCATCAGTGTAACGATGGCCCAAAAAAATTTTACCATTAAAACAACCTCTTTTAGCGTCCTTGCCGCCACTTTTTATTTTACTACGACATCAAGTTTTAAAAAATAATGGGTCGAAGATGCCGATTACCAGAGGGAAAAAGTCGCCTATCTGGTGCTATTTGTGTTTTTATCCTTTTATGCTGTAGAATTATATAGGGCCGTAACTTCTTTCACCAGAGGGAATTTTCATGATAATTAAAAAAACTAAAATTTTGATGATGTTTATTCTTGCAACCAACTCTCTTTGCTTAAATGCGCTTGTTGACTACTCTGATAATAGTTCAAGGCAAACATCAGCATCAGGAGCAAATAGCAAAAATCAAGATGAGGGTAGAACAACTAAATCTGTTAAACAGATGAGCTCTGTTAGCTCGAGTAGCAGTGAGAGTGGGACAAGTTTCTCTCTGGGATCAGGTTATGAGAATTTAAAAGGTGATCGAGGTATCATACTTAATAGGTATACAGTAGATGGTAGTTTAAGAACGGATTTTAATCTGTTTCTTAATGTAAATTATTGGGGTGTCTCCTCTTATGAGGGAATACAGCTTACTAGTGAACAGACAGTTTTAAGTAATGGTGGAAACCTTACTGCGAAGCTTGGGTTTAACTGGATAAAACTTGGAGGGCCAAGTGATCAGGTTAGTATTGATCTTATCGGGGGAGCAACTTTTGGAAAGAAAAACAGTAAATTCGCTTCGACGAGAACTGATAAAATTGTTGGTGTGGAGACGACTAAACGATTTTCATCAGTAGTTGTTGGGTTAGGGTATGAATTGACTCTTTCTGGAAATCCCGCAAATAGTGAAGAGTTAAAAATTGGAAATATTAATAAATTATCGGCCGGAATTGCAGTAGTTGTCTCCCCAGATATCACTGTGATTGTTGAAGGTGCGACAGTGAAAATAGGACGAGATAAAGAGCAAGCAGTAAATTCTCTAGATAAAGAGATGTCGTACTCATACGTTACGCCACAATTAGTTTTAAAGATCGGCAATATTCTTGATTGGAAGCTTGGTGCAAGTTTTTTAACTAAATCGTTAGGAGAAGGTGACACGTCTTTGGCAAGTGCGAGGCTTTGGAGTATGGAACATTGCTACGGTAATTCAATTTTTACCGGAATTGGCCTTTCAATCTAGCTTGTCATGAAGTTTGGAAAGACTCCACTTTTTTGTACCTCATGCCGTAAAGAGTTGCCAGAAGAGGGACCAGTCTTATTATTAGAAGATAACCACGCTAGGTATTTTTGTACTGAAGCTTGTGCTGAAAAATTTTATACCCCGATAGTAAAACGGTACAAAGATTTTCAGTTAAGATTGCAAAGTAAAGAGCAAGACTCATTGTTAGATGAGATGCTTGGCGATCCATCCGTTATCGATGCACTTTTATATTCACCTAATGAGGTGTGGATGGTCTCTAACTTAGCAGATGAGTGCGTCTACCATTTTATATCTGAGCTAGGTGAAAAAGATGGGAAAAAAATTTCGGGAGTCTGCGCTTCGCTCGTAAAAAAGTTTAAGCCTAGCTTTGTGATCACTTTATTAGTTACGAAAAAAATAGATTTTGTAAATGAGTATCGTTGTGGAGTTAAACTAGATGCTGCAAATTTTCAAGGTTCTAGTTCTAAGAGCAGTGTTGAGCAGTATGATGGCCAACTAGATTATTTATCAGAAGAGATAGTCATTACACTTGAAAAAATCAAATCTGAGCTGCTAGCAATTCATTTAGAAAATAGAAATGAATTTGATGTTCCATATGAACATTTTACTAAGTATGATCACTATCTTCAATTAACACTAGATGCTCCGGATGAGATAAGAGCGTTTAATGATCTCGACACACCACTGTGGTGTTATATAAAATCTGGAAGAAATCTTGATGACGAACAAGCTTTCTTTTACTTGGTTATCTGTTTAAATCAAGGAGTAGAGCAGCAAACCGGTAAGTCAATTGTCATTCCAGTATTTTCTTTTCCAACGATAGATTCAAAAATTTATAATTTTTTTAGAACTGGAAAAAAGCTGTTTGGCCCGTCTCAGAATTAAGGTTGTAAAAGATTTTCTCTGCGCTGAGCAATTGTTTTGTTTGTTCCGTTTAAGACTTTGTATAACATATATGGCATGGCCCCATTCTCTTTTGAATGTAAAAATGCACCCATCGTAATCATATCTGCTTTAAATGTATTTAATGATCGAAGAGGTTTTTCAGAGCCATCAATAGTTGAGCACTGGTTTGGATTTCCAATGACTAGATTTGTTCTACAAACAAGAGGCCGATGCATGTATATTTGACAGCTATTATCATCTCCTAAAAATAGACATTTCCTTAGTCCATACGGTAGTTGCAACCATTTTTCGCCAGAGTTAGCAGCGTTTTTTTGTAGTTTCAAAAGTTGAATATTCTCTTTCTTTACTAAATGATGAATCCCTTTTTCGATTAAAAGCTGCGTCTCATCTTCTGTTACGCTTACTTGAGTGTGACAGCAGTAGGCGCAACCCTTTTTACAGCTGACACTGTCGCTTACTAGTGGTTCTTTCATGAGAAGGGTTAATGAGTCGTCGACTTCTTTATGGCAGAAACTTGCCCTTTCAGTTGGAATCTTTATCAGTTTAAGTTTCTCCATAATTTTTTTTGTGATCGAAAAAAAAACTGGATCATCTTTTTTTCTTTCGAATGTTCTATAGGCCATCCATGGTAGATTCAAGTCTAACTCCTTGGCCGCTCTCTTTAGGGCCCTCTTCGATTATACCATTTGAATTTAGTCTGAGTTTAAATAGGGAAAAATTTGCTTGCTTGTGTTAGTAATTACTCTTTATAATAGATTTAATATATGAGTAATCAAGATGGGAAGAAAATTGAGAGTGGTGAGCAAGATGATAAATCGGTTCGCGTGCTCTATATCGGAAACGATCTCTCTTATTGGAAAAATGTAAAAACTCGTTTTAAAAAAGAGTATTCAACACTCCCTTTAGTATTTTCTCATTTAGAAGTTGGCGAAGCTGTAAATGTTAAAGAGAAGTTACCGGAAGTTATTGCTAATAAGAGTAAAATTATCTTTCTAGATTATGCTTTTCACGCTCCAGAGATAATGAGACTTGGCCATGATATTAGAAGAGAGTGCTCACTACGAGATGTTGTGGTTGTTGGGTTATTAGAGTCTTTAGAATCAAAACATCTAATCACTCTAAGTTTATCTCTTGGTATATATTTAAACTTAGTTAAAAGTGCAGAGTTAAGCAGTATTGCTCACCATCCGATGGTAATAGCATATCCACTTGTTGCGAAAAATACTAACTATGCCGTGGCAAAAATTGAATTTTTAGCGCAGGCTTTTTCTCAAATTAGAGTGAGTTATTTTACTGATCAGTATGTTCATATCGAATCATCACATAATTTTCCACTTGAAAAAGAGCTCCATTTGAAAACCAGTTTTTTTGTCGATTGCAAACTGTCTGGAAATTTTAAAGTAGTTCGCGCGTTTGAAGATAATATCTATTCAACTCACTCTCATGCTTACGATATTGCGTATAACCACATGGATATGGAAGGGATTAACCGAGCAAAGATTAATCTTGATGCTTCAAAGACTGCTCTTGCTAGAGATCCTAAAAACAATAATTTAAAATATGATGTTTCTCATCGAGAGGGTGAGGTAAATCAGGCCCTTGATCTAGCAAAAACGGATGCTAAAGAGAGAGACACTATTTTAAAAGAGTGGATAAAAACTTTTGCGAATGAAGATAAGGCAAAACGAACAAGAGTTTTGATCATTGATAAGGAGATGGAGTTTTTGAAACAACATCAAAAACATACTGACTCTCACACTTTTTCAATCCAGTACCACTCTAGAGCTGATGATGAGGTTCTTCGCAAGGTACGGCCAGGGATTATTGCATTTAGTTTAGAAATGCATGTAGCAGAGGCCCCTTCTCCTGAAGTGAAAGAGGGTGAGGTTGTAGTTACGCCTGAACAGACACCAGTCAAGACTGGGCCTAAAAATGATTTAAATGAATTACAAAAGATTTGCGAGATAGTAAAAAAACAAGGGAGTTCTCCTTTTGTATTAGTTTTTAACGTTACAACTGAACATAAAGCGGTAAAAGAGGCAGTGCCTTACGAAAGACTTATGGTAACTAGTGATAAGTTAACGATTGAGAGTATTGCTAAGTTTGCCCAGATGTATGAAGCAAAAAAAGGAAGAACTAAAACTCACGATCAAGCAAAGAGTTATGGTTCCAAAGAGAAGAGAAGTTATGTAAATAAGTTTGATGCTAAAGCTTTGGCCCTTTTTCAATTTCCAATATCGGTTAAAGAGTTAAGCGAGACAGAGTTAATTTTTGAATGCGATGAACATGTCCCTTTTTTTTCCATGCTCTATGTAAAACGGCCAGTAAAAATGACTATAACAGTTGTTCCACCAAGAGAGGGTGGCGTTATGAAGCTTGAAAAGGATCAGTACTATGGCCTTGTTAGTGGTTTAGGTGAGGTTGAATTGGCCGAGCTTAGGAAATATATCAACCAACTATTTTTTACTGAACTAGAAGAGAAAAAGCGTCAGGAAAAATCTGAAGTTGAGGTGTTAAAACAACAAAAAGCAAAAGAGAAGGCCCAAGCAGAGGCCCTAGCAGCACTTGCCAAGAAAGAGTCAGATTCTGATAAAGATTAATTTAATTTAATTTAATTTAAAAAGTAGTGGTGAAAATGGTTAAGAGTGGAAAAATTTTAGAGTCGCTTTTAAGTAAAAAGATGCTTGTTTGTTTATTTAACGGATTTACAGCAGGCCTTCCGATCTATTTTTTAGTGCAACTAATTCCAGCATGGCTTCGAACAGAAAACGTTGATTTAAAGACAATCGGTTTTTTTGCTCTTGTTCTTCTCCCTTACTCATTCAAATATCTCTGGTCTCCATTTGTTGATCGCTATGTTCCCCCGTTTTTTGGAAGAAGAAGAGGGTGGATGCTTATCACTCAGGTTTTGTTATTAGCAACCATGCTCTTATTTGGTTTTGTAAACCCTAAAGATAATATTCAAGCGATACTGTATATTGGTTTTATCGTTGCATTCTTCTCTGCAACTCAAGATATAGCGCTTGATGCGTATCGAAGAGAGATTTTGCTCGATTATGAGCTTGGGCTTGGAAATGCGTTTTATGCTAATGCATATCGGGTGGCCGGATTTATTCCAGGAGGACTTGGACTGATTCTGGCCGATTATATGCCATGGCAATATGTCTTTTGGATTATCTCTGCATTTATGTCTGTTGGAATTATTCATACATTGTTAATCAAAGAGAGTTCTGATGATATTAAACTCCCTCGTTCACTTAAAGAGGCGGTTCTTGGGCCATTTATAGATTTTTTTTCAAGGGATGGTGTTAAACAGGCGTTACTAATACTTGCCTTTATCTTTTTTTATAAATTTGGGGATACCATGGCGACTGCTCTTGTTACGCCATTTTATTTGGATCTTGGATTTACTAAAACGATAGTTGGAACCGTGGCAAAAACTGTAGGGATTACTTCAATGATAGCAGGAGGCTTTCTTGGTGGTATTCTTATGATTAAGCTTGGAGTGAATAAGTCACTCTGGGCCTTTGGTGTCGTTCAGCTAGTTGCGATTCTAGGGTTTGCAGTTTTAAGTGAGGTTGGCCCAAAAGTTTGGTTACTTGGCGTTATTGTTGCCTTTGAGTATTTAGGTGTAGGACTTGGGTCGGCGGCCCTAATGGCATTTATAGCAAAGTGTACAAATAAAAATTTTACAGGGACTCAGTTAGCGCTCCTGACATCTTTTTTTGCGATCCCGAAATCATTTGTAGGAATAATTGCTGGAATTTTAATAGAGGGGATAAAACCTACTGATGGAGTTGCTTACTCATTGTTTGGAGAAATAACAGGTGTTGGTTACACAAATTTTTTTCTCATTTGCACAGTTTTAGGTCTTCCTGGAATGATACTTTTACTATTTATCGCCCCTTGGTCAGAAAAAGAAACTGTGTCATAATACTCTTATGAAAAAATCGAACAAGGATGTTCAAACGATTCTTGTAGGAATGAGCGGAAGAGTTGACTCTACCGTTGCGGCCTACTTATTAAAACGTCAAGGCCACAATGTTATTGGTCTTGGAATGAGTTTTTTCGATCATAAAATTTTATGGCCAGGTGAAGAGATGAGTGGCCAGGGATGCCATGTTGATGATCTGGAAAAAGTAAAAAAAATCTGTGACCAAATTGGGATACCATTTTACGCCGCTAAAGCTGATAAAGAGTTTAATGAAATAGTGCTTCAAGAGCTGAAGGTTAGAAAATTATCAGGTAAGTCAATGTCCACTTGTGTTTTTTGCAACTATGTTAAAGTAAAAGTTCTGTTTGAAAAAGCTAAGAAACTTGGAATTGAAATAGTTGCAACCGGACACTACGCTAAAGCGATTCTTGATACGAGAACGAACAATTACTCTTTAGGAATTCCAGAAGAGGTGAGTCATGATCAGAGTTATCTTCTAGCTAAGATAGACAAAAAATTATTAGGAAATATGCTTTTTCCTTTGGCCGACATCAGTAGAGATGAGGTTATAAAGCTTGGGAAAAAAATTATCCCAGGTATACAAGTAGGAGATCATGGCCGGCCTCCTTGTTTTATAAAAGATCCAAATCTTCCCAAATTTATTGAAAGAAATGTAAGTATCGGACTGTTAAAACCTGGCCATCTTATAAAAAAAGATGACAAGACGATTGTGGGAGATCATACCGGTATTCACCACTATTATTTAGGTCAAAAAAAAATAGTAACACCTCCAGGGACTCCTCCAATAGATGGTGCTCTTATGGTTGTTGGCTTCGATGTGACTAAAGCAGAAGTATTATTAGGACATGAGACAGAAGTTATTAGTTCAACTGCTATGATGGTTTGTAATGATCTAAGTATTATAGATATATCTACTCCATCTTCTGTTTTTGTCAGAATAGGTCAACAAAATCAAAAATTAAAAGCAAAGGTTTATTATAAAAATTCAAACTATGCGATCATTAGTTTTAACGAAGAGATTGATATTTTAAAACTAGGAGAGTGTATATCCGTCTTTACTGGAGATGGTTGTGGAGACACGGTAATGTTTAGTGGATGGTTACAAAATGTTGATTTTGTAGATCTAAGCGATGTTTTGGCCGGAGTTGCTGAAAAGATTAAGACTCTTGAAGAGGAAGAAGAGGAAGTGGATGAAGACGAGAAGAAGGAGAGAATCGTTGAGATTAAAAGATTTTACTTGTAAACCTTATCTCATTTTTTTGGTATTATCTCTACTCGTTTTTTGTAAGCTGGTACATGCTGATTTTGTTTTTGGTGTAAAGAAAGAGAATGAGATAAACAAACTACTGGAACAAGTTAATGAGGATCAGCTTATAAATGAGTTAAGGATGTTTGTGGGACAGGGGAAACCTAATAGAATGGTTGGTTCTACAGGCCATATGTCATCTTTTAACTATTTAAAAAATTTATTAGAACAGCATAAAGGTTCAAGTGCCACAGTGAGTGTTCACCAGTTTACTCCTGATATTGATGTAGCGATTAAATTTTATGAGAGTGATTTTGAAGAGAAAGTAGCAAGGTCGTATCCGGTCGGAAGTGAAATTTATAATAAATGGGATAAGTTCACCAAAGGGGTAGTGTGGAATCTAAGGCAGTTAAAAGGAGTTAGTGGAAAAAATATCGTTTGGGAAAAAAAGGGAAAAGATAGCTCAGCAAAAACGCTTATTTTAGGAGCACATTACGATACGATTGGGTACGATAAAGAGGGGATGGTTATTGTTCCAAACTTAGAGATGGAAGGGGCCGATGATAATGGAACTGGTGTTGCCATCTTACTTTCACTGATAAAATTATTAAACAAGATTGAAATTTCAAATAGCGTAAAAATTATTTTTTTTGATTTTCAGGAGCTTGGCCTTCTTGGTTCTATTGAGTATGTTAAAACCTTAGATCGAAACTCCATTAGTTCTTTTCTCGGGGTAGAGATGTTAGGCCACGACTCAAAGCTTTATGATAAGACTAAAAAAAATATGAATATGAAGCTCTATACTAGAAAACTTGGGACTCCTGGGCAAATAGAAGACAGAGTACTCGCTAATAGTTTTTCTAAAGCCGGAATGGTTTTTAATCGCAAAATAAAATTCGATATTAGTGAAACTGGGCACGATTTTGGAGATCATTTTTCGTTTTGGAACGCAGGAATTCCTGCAATCGTTTTTACTCAAGATATGGAAAATGATTTTAATACTAAAGGTAACCATACTGCGGCAGATTTTGTGGAGGCCGTTAACTGGAAAACTTTTTATAACTCCTTTCAATTTATCGCAGGAAGTGTTATCTATCATCTTCTATGAATACTTTGTCACCTAAAACTGTAGTTATTGGGATGTCTGGAGGAGTCGACTCTTCTGTCTCGGCGCTTCTTCTAAAGCAGCAAGGTTATAATTGCATTGCTATTTTTATGAAGAATTGGGATGAAAAAGATGAACACGGCAATTGCACTGCCGGTAAAGAGTATGCTGATGTTATCAAGGTATGTGAAAAGCTTGATATCCCTTATTATTCCATCGAGTTTATTAAAGAGTATCAAGAGGAGGTCTTCTCCTATTTTTTAAAAGAGTACCGTGCCGGCAATACTCCAAATCCAGATATTCTATGTAACCGCTATATTAAGTTCAAGCACTTTTATCAAAAAGCTTTGGAACTTGGAGCTGATTACTTGGCAACCGGCCATTACTGTCAGACAGGTATTGAAAATGGGTTAGTGGTTCTAAAAAAAGGAATCGATCCAGAAAAAGATCAATCATATTTTTTGCACGCTATTGATGGAACAGTCCTTCCTAACGTTCTATTTCCAATTGGTGGATTGCTTAAGAGCGAAGTAAGGAAAATTGCTAAAGAGCATGGGATTCCAACCATGGATAAAAAAGATAGCACTGGAATCTGTTTTATTGGCGAACGGAATTTTAGAAATTTTCTTTCACATTACATTGAGAGTAGTTGTGGAGATTTTAGAACTTTAGATGGTAAAAAAGTTGGTGAGCACCAAGGTAGCTGCTTTTATACTATTGGCCAGCGAAAAGGTTTAGGACTTGGCGGAGAGGGTTGGCCTTGGTTTGTGATAAAAAAAGATGTTGCCACCAATGTTGTCTACGTGGAAAGAGGTGAACATCCTGAGCTCTATAAACGTTCACTCGTAGCAGATGATATTTGCTGGATCAACTCTTCATTTGAAATTAAAATACCATTTAGGTGTAAAGCTAAAATTCGTTACCGACAAGCAGATCAAGATTGTACAATTACTAAAATTGAGACGGGGAAAATTTTTGTTGAGTTTGATTCTTTACAAAGAGGAATAGCTCCGAGGCAATCGGTTGTCTTTTACCTCGGAGATGTTTGCTTAGGTGGAGCGTCGATTCTTATTGAACCTACTGCAAATTAAAATAATCATCCTGTGGCCTAAATACACACCTAAAACCGTGTGTATCATCTTCAGAATTATCGACACTAAAGTGATAAATCCCTGAAGCTTCGCTTTGAACGAGTGGTTCGTTGTCTCGATTTATAACATTAACAGTAACAGGATTAAATGTTGCGTCAGTATTCGTTATAGTTATAGGGACGGTAACGTCACCATCATAATAAGTATCATTGACTCCAGTTATGGTGATCTCTTGATAAGTATCATAGTTGCTAGTTGTGAAAGTTAGTGTAGAAGCAGAAAGAGTAATTTCGTTAGCAACTGAAGTAGTAATAGAGAGAGTTTCTTCCGACCCTGAATTCGTAGGAAGTCGAACTCTGATTTTTGCTGTTGTTCCATCTTCACCAGAAGTTCTATCTGTCACTTCTGCAATAATAGAACCCACTGCTGCGTCAACCCAAGGAATGTTCACATTTGATGTGGCCAGTGTATTATATCTAGTATCAATGGTTGATGATGGATTGATCGAAACTGCATCACTTCCAGAACCAGCGATAGCGCCGGCCCCTGTGATTTTTACTATCTGCTCACTGTTCCAGCTTTGTGAATTGAATGTTAGAGTAGCTCCGGTATCAATCGTTATGTTAGCAGAAGCTGTAGACACAGTAATTGTGACCTCACCTTTGGGTTGAGATGTTAGTTTAATACCAAGTTCTGCGGTGGTTACTGAAGCTCCTCCAATGTGATAAACAGATGATGATGGCCCAACCACATTGATTCCTGCAGTAGCATTGGTATCGTAACTACCTCCTCTAACAATTGGACCAGTAACATTGTAGCGGCTCCCGCTCCATGTACCCATCCCTTCAGCGGTGCTAAATCCATCGGTTATTGGTGCAAGCATTTCTTCTTCAATACTACCGCATTTAATAGTGTCACTAAGAGCTGTAAAATCAAAAATAGGAGGATCTAGATGTATACCATCTGCAATCAATGGCCCACTATTTCCTCCCATACAGAATCCTTGTGGGGCCGTAAAGACCTCATCTGTAGTATCGTAGTCAAGCCACTCTGCTGCATTTCCAGCGAAATCCCAGATTACACTTGAAGAGGTTGCGTCAGTGATGTAAAGAGTTCTTCGTGGTAATCCATCTGTAGAACCGGTGTTAGTATACCCACTATTATCATTATTTGAAGCGGCATAAGGGGCCACTCCTATTCCTTTCATAAAAGATTGCCCAGTATAAACTGTCATATGATTGTACCAGTTATTGCCACTCTTATTAACTCCGGAACCACCTTGATATCCGGTCTCAATATTTTTTGCTATCGCCATCCACTCAGCATTTGAGATAAGTCCATATTTGCCATTTCTGTATCTGGCAATCTCATTGACTGCGTTTTCATCGTTAACACTATCACACGCATCAAACGCATCACTTGCTGTCGCAAGCGCTGGCGTTCCTGATGCTTCCGAAACAAACGTACCACCACTACTTTTCATCTCATACTTGGATACACAAAATTTTTCAGTATCGGTATCAGTTCGAGCAGGAGCTAAGATTTGTCCTTCTGGGCATGAAGTTGGATATACATTCATACTAAAAGTGCCTGTTGTGCCAGTAGATGTAATTGTGACAGCTTGAGCTTCGAATCCTATTGTTTGAGTAGTTCTTAGAATGAGCGCTGTATTATCTGTTATCGTGTAATTGTGAATACCGTTATCTGCATCTACAAAAGTATAATTGTTCGGCAATGTAGCATTCGTTCCTGATGTGGTTACAGCAACAGTTCCTGTAAAATCATCTATGGCGTTGCTAAACTTATCTATTGCGGTGATTTGTAATGCAAATTTTTCGTTACTATATATATTGGTTGCACTAGTTGTGGAATATGTTCCAGTTCCTCTATTGGTTCCAATTGGAAATGGTGGAAGCTCTGTTAGGGTAGCAGTGAAGCTATTAATCGGAGCATGTGTGACAGTAAAGTTGCTTGAGGTTGTTGTGACACCGTTAGCAACATCGGTTACACTGATTATGTAATTGGCGTTTCCTCCAGATGCAACGTTAGTGTAGCTAGATCTAGTAAATCTAACACCTGAAAGAGTTCTTGTTCCATAATCACTGGCGGTAAATGTATAATCATCTGGGACTGGTTCAGTGCTATCGTTATTAGCAATAACATTACCGACTCCATCTGCTACTGAAAAATGGATAGTTCCATTATAATCTGAAATTGCATTATCACTTACATCAGTGGCAGAGACTGTTATATTATAATTGGTACCAGCGACAAGAGAGGTTCCTATTCCTGAGATCACAAATTTAGATAATCCCCCAGGATTAAATGTGAGAACTTTGTACTCAGTAGTGTTTAGTTCACTGTAACCAGAGTCTTCACTGCTAAGATTTTTTAAACGAAGAGTTAACGTGTCTTCTAGCGTATATGTTAGTCTGAAGGTTGAGACTCCATTATCGAATCTAAGAGAGAGATATCCAGTGCTTGAATCGTAAGTAGTGGCAGCATCGGGAGTGACAGTATCTATTGTAATATTAGAAGCGATTGGCCGTATATTTGTTAATCCGCTTCTGATGTACATATAAATATTTTCTTCCGCATCATCAGGTAGTGGATAATCAAAATCTAAAGAGGTTATGGTGTTACCGTAATCGTCCTGAGCGGTTAACGTTATATAGACAGGAGTTCCAGCATCAAACTCAGTCAGTTCATTAGCGCTTGTGCATGCGCCTGCCGCAATCGTAGTACAAATTCCAATTTTAGTTGGAACTGATTCGCTGGCAACAATTGTTATGCTAATAGATGCAGGAGTGACAGAGAGTGATGAGTGAGTGGCAGTTACCGTTGTTACCCCAACGTTAGTTTCACTAGCATATAAAATCGTCATATTTGATTTGATAAAAACAGAGTTGATTAGGGCAGCGTTGCCAACTCCCCAGGTGACTTTTACGAGAGAGATAAAACCACCATAGCTATCTCTTCCTATTGCGTAAACTCTTTGAGACGCATGACGAGGCAGCGTAATATTATTTACAATGGTTCCAGATCCATCAGATTTAGTCTCGATACTAATCGATGCAATCTGATCCATATCGATTGTTGTCTCTTCGTCTGGGTCAGCACTTCCACTACCGGAGCTTCCTGCTAGGACACCGTTATCAACTTTGCCATTTGGTTCGTACATGTTACATGCGTAGAACAGTTGTAGAGAGACAAAGATAAAAAACATTATATGCACTATTTTTAATTTATTCATAAACCACCATTCCTCTTAAACGTTTCGGCCCTTTGGCGGCATTTCTTTACATTATATGGCCCTTTTATTGTTTAATTGAAAACTAGAGATTCTTGACGTAAAATCAATAGGTTGTGTCGATAGTTGGCAAAAATGTCTGCCCCAAGCTTTTGGCAAACTATGCGGATTTGCGAAGCTTATATGCCTGGTCGAGGTCCCACGTTGCTTGTAAATTCATCCATAGTTTGGCCGACGTTCCCAGTCCACTTGCTAAATCAATGGCCGTTATAGCAGTTATTCCTCGTTTTCCTTTTATGAGTTCATTCAATTTTGCTTTGGTCCAACCAAGTTTTTTTGCAAAGGCAGCTTGTGTTATTTTTGCTGGGAGTAAAAACTCTTCGAGAAGAATCTCTCCAGGGTGGAATGGATTTTTTGGTCTCTTGTTCATAACAATCTCCTTTATCTAGTGGTAATCAACAACTGCTACGTCGAAAGCATTGTTGGCATCAAACCTAAAGATCAATCGCCATTGATCGTTGATTCTAATTGAATAGAATCCTTTTAAGTCGCCTCTGAGTGCTTCTAGTTTATTTCCTGGAGGCACTTTTAAATCTTTTACATCTTCTGCATCGTGCAGATAAAGTAGCTTACGTCGGCATATTCGATGTAGCGTTGGAGGAAACGACCGTACTTCTTTTGAAGAGATGTCATAAAAAAAATCTTCTGCCAATTTATTTCCAAAGCTAACAATCATGGCCAATGTTATCACATTCCGATAATTTGGTAAAGAGACAAAAGTAGGTGGTTCAAGTGACGAAGAGCGATTTCTTTGCCAGATAAAAAAAATCTGTTAAAGTATTATTATATCTATTCGAAACTACGGTTATTTGCTGTTTTTTTATTTTTTTTGCAACCAAACGGAGTGCTGAAACGTTTGATTAGTAGAAAGTAACGAACGGGAGATGTTTGTGGATACTGAGTCTCTTAG
>DYOQ01000024.1:0-8118 GCA_020720455.1 Bdellovibrio sp. | reverse complement strand
GATGATATTTTTAGTAAGTTGAATCTGACAGATAAACAAAAAACAGATTTGATGGTGCTTAAAAAGAGCGAAATGGTAAAGATGGTCTCTCGTTCTAATCTAGTTAAAGAGTATCAAACTGAGTTACAAAATTTAATGACTCAAGACAAACTAGATGAGGGAAAGATTAAGGATGCTATTAAAAAAGTAACAGAGGCGCAGAAGCAAAAGTTTGAAGAGAAGTTTGAAAATGCTAAGAAGTTAAGAACGATTTTAACTGAGGAACAGATTAAGCAACTTAATTTTCACCTTGTAATGGTAAGTAGTAGTAAAAAACAGGGAAATAGGGGTGATAGAAGAGGACAACGAGGACAAGGTGGAATGATGAATATGGGTGGCGGCATGGGTATGCGAGGCCAACAAGGAGGACGTGGTATGGGGCAGATGCAAAATTTTCCTCAAGGTGGCCCAACTCAAGATGGTGGAATGGGCCCACGGCCAGGCGATGATGAGGACGACGGTGAGTTTTAAGATTTGTTTTTAATTATAGAGTGTCCATGATGATGGTTGTGGTGATCATGATGTAGATGATCGCCACAATCGTGTGATTGACAAAGATCTTTATCACTCATTTTTGTTAACTTTCCATTTTTAAAAAGTTCCAAATTTTCTGCGATGGTTTTTTTCTCTGCTTGATAAAGTAAAACTCCTTGATGTGCCAATCTTAATTTTGCATTTTCTCCAATACCACCGACGATTACGACATCTACTTTGTTACCAAGCAGTGCTTTTAAAGGACTACATTTACCATGATCGTGATGGAGATTGCCATTTTCGATTTCTAAAAAATCATTAGTGGCATCATCAACAATTATAAAGTATGGTGCCGACCCAAAATGATCATAGATGTTGCTTGCTAATCCTTTTTTCTCTTTAGTTGTAAAACAAATTTTCATTTGGGATCTCCTTTTTTTATGATCAGACTAGACCAGATCAAGATAAGTTTGTTAGAATCTTTATCATAACTTATCAGGAAGTGTTTGTGGAGTGTTGGAGATTTAAAGTTTACGGAATAGTTCAAGGTGTAAATTATAGATCCTCAGTTTTCGAGGCAATTACTACTATTGCACCCAAACTTTGTGGCCACATAAAAAATTTAAATGATGGCACAGTTGAAGTTTTTGGAGTCGGGTCAACTGCTGATTTAAAAAAATTGCAGGTTTGTTGCTATACAGGGTCTCCTATTAGTAAGGTAGAAAGAGTTGAAATTACTAAACTTGAAGAGATTCCGACCGGTTATGATACGTTCTACATAGAGAAGTCTTAGTAAAATTTACACTGATATGTTTATGGTTTGATGTCCGTAATGCTTTGCGGTATTATCTGAGTGTATCTGCGCATTCGTAATGGTTGATACAGAGGATTAGCAATGTTTAAGATAGGTGATTATGCAGTTTGTCCTGGCCATGGGGTTGGGCAGATTTGTGACATTGAGGATAAGGATCTAGGTGGCAAAGCGCAGTCATTTTATATAATCAAAATATTGGCCAATGATATGAGAGTCATGGTTCCAACTGTGAGCAAGGATGGGATTCGTCGGCTAGTGAGTAGTGATGTCGTTAGCGATGTCTATGATATGCTTAATAATCATGAAGTCAAAATTGATACCTCTACTTGGAATCGGAGGTATCGCGAATATATGATAAAAATTAAGAGTGGTTCAATTTTTGAAGTGGCCGATGTCTTAAGAGCACTTTTCTTATTAAAACGACAAAAGAATTTAAGTTTTGGTGAGAAAAAAATGCTTGATCAGTGTAAGGATCTCTTAGCAGAAGAGATCTCGATCTCTAGAGGTGAAGTTTCTAATGACGTAAAAGTTCAAATAGATTCATGTTTTTCTAAGGCCGAAGAGTCTAGTTTATGTTAAAGTAATCCCTTGATCTGGAGGGGTTATGAGTGGTGTTAGAGTAAGGTTTGCTCCAAGTCCAACCGGTTATTTACACATTGGTGGAGCAAGAACAGCAGTTTACAACTATTTATATTCAAAGGCGACTGGCGGTACATTTGTTCTTCGGATTGAAGATACCGATCAAGAGCGAAGTTTAAGAGAGTATGAAGATAAACTTCTTAGCGACCTTGAGTGGCTAGGGATCACTTACGATGAAGGACCAAGTAGGCCGGGTGAGTTTGGGCCATATCGGCAATCTGAAAGATTAGAAATTTACAAAGAGTATGCGCAAAAACTCGTTGATGAAAATAAGGCGTACTACTGTTTTTGTACTGATGAGGAGTTAGAGGAGAAGCGAAATCTTGCTAAAGAGCAAAAGGCGGCACCTGTTTATGATGGGACTTGTCGCTCTTTAGGAAAAGATGAAGTTGCAAAAAAGTTGGCCGCTAAAATTCCGGCCACGATAAGATTTAAAGCTTATGAAAAGGATTACACAATACATGACACAGTAAGGGGAGAGGTAACTTATCCAAAAGGGATGGTGGGAGATTTCGTTATTATGAGATCTAATGGGTTTCCAGTCTTTAATTACTGTTGCGCTTTAGATGATATTTTAATGAAAATTACTAACGTAATTAGAGGTGAGGATCACCTTGGAAACACTCTTCGTCAGTTAATGATTTACGATGCATTCAATGTGAAACCGCCAACATTTTCTCATCTATCCTTGTTAGTTGGTGAGGATAGGCAAAAGCTTTCTAAAAGACACGGCTCGACATCTGTTGCTAATTATAGAGATGATCATTACTACGCTCCAGCGCTAATTAATTATTTAATACTGCTTGGTTGGTCGCATCCAGAGGAAAAAGATATTTTTTCATTAGAGGAGGCTTCGCGAGGGTTTAATATAAATCGGTTTTCAAAGTCACCGGCCCTTTTTGATTTTGAAAAGTGCAAGTGGATGAATGGTGAGTATTTAAAAAAGCTTGATGTCGAAAAACTCGTTGGGATGATCGATTTGACGATTCCAAAAGATCATCTATACCATGAGCAGTCGATGAGGTGGAAGCAAGAGGTGGCAACTCTTTATGTTGAGAAAATAAATAAAGTGGATGAGATTTTGCCTTATCTCGATCTGTTGTTTAGTTCTAATACTGAATTTGATGGCCCGGCCAAAGAGGTTTTAGCGTGGGAGACGACTCCAAAGATTAAGAAGTTTTTAAAGGGTGAGATTGAAGCTCTAACTATAAAAGGTGAAAAGTTTGTTAAGGCAGAAGAGTTTGAAGGGTGGGGAAATTTTATAAAAAAAGAGCTTGGGATCAAAGGGAAAAACCTATTTATGGGTATGAGGGTTTTGTTAACTGGTTCAGTTGAAGGATCAGAGCTAAAAAGTGTAATTCCTCTTACACCGCTTGAAATTTTATACAAGAGAGTTTACCAGGAGTAAGGTGTGGTAGAGATAAAAATTTATAACAATCTAACAAGGAAAAAAGAGAAGTTCGTACCAGTCGCTAAGGATGAAGTTCGGTTTTATTCTTGTGGGCCTACTACTTATGGATTAATTCATGTTGGTAATGCAAGAGCGTTAGTTGTTGGAGATTTGATCCACCGAATCTTTAAAGCGTTTGGATATAAGATAACATTTGTTAGAAATTTTACAGATGTTGACGATAAAATTATTAATGCAGCAAACGTAAGAGGGGTGAGTGCGCTTGAGCATTCAAAAGAGTTTACGGATGAGTGTTTGAAGGATATTGAATCACTCGGAATGCTTCCAGCTTCACACACACCAAAAGTTAGCGAAACGATACCAGAAATTATTTCGTTCATCGAGCGTTTAATTGAGAAAGATTGTGCTTATGTTGTTGATGGCGAGGTGTTTTACGAGGTTTCAAAATTTTCAGAATACGGAAAACTTTCGAAAAAGAAATTGGATGATTTAGTTCATGGGAAGAGAGTAGAAGTGGATGGTAAGAAAAAATCTCCTGCCGATTTTGTTCTTTGGAAACCGGTAAAAGATGGTGAACCGGCATGGGACTCTCCTTGGGGGAGCGGCCGTCCTGGATGGCACATTGAGTGTTCTGCTATGGCCAAAAAGTTTCTAGGCGAGTCTATCGATATTCACCATGGTGGGGCCGATCTTATGTTTCCTCATCATGAGAATGAGATAGCTCAAAGTGAAGCAGCAAATGGTAAAGAGTTTTCAAAATATTGGTGTCATAACGAGATGCTAAATTTTGGAACAGAGAAGATGTCAAAATCTCTTGGAAATATAATAACTGCCAGAAGTTTTATTGAAACATATAGCGGTGAGGTTCTTCGGCAAGTGCTCTGTAGTGCTCATTATCGCTCTAAAATGGAGTGGAATGACGACGTCATTAAGAGGGGAATTGAAGATAGTGAGAGATTGCATAAGTTTGTGATTGCTTTTAATCTGGCAAAAATAAAAAATTGCGATATAAGCAATGTTACCGAGTCAAGCGATTTAGAGGAAGAGGTAAAAGCGAGTTTGTCAGGAATCAAGAGTGATCTGGCCAATGACTTTAACGTTTCGGGAGCTGCTGGAAAACTTTTTTCATTAATTAGAAATTTGAACCGCGTCTGTTTGACTGAAAATGGAGAGTATGCCAATAAAGTAAAACTTTCACCAAGTTTAGTTGGAGCAGTAGAAGAATTGATCCAATTCTTTACTGCTGCGACAGGTTTGATTCATCAAAACCCAGAAGCTGTTTTGAAGCGTTTAGGAGATGCCAAACAACGGTTTGGTGGGGATAAACAGGTTAAACTAACAGATGGTGAGATTGAAACTCTTTTAATAAAAAGAAAAGAGGCAAGAGCAGAGAAAAACTTTTCAAGGTCTGACGAAATAAGAGATCAGTTGCAAAGTAGTGGTGTTAAAATCAAAGATAATCCTGATGGGACGACCTCTTGGACCTATTAAGGTATAAATTTACATTATGTTTCGTTTAAATTCTAAATATAAACCTGCTGGTGATCAGCCAGAAGCGATACGGTTGATCACCGCTAATTTTAAGCAGAGTAAAAATGAGCAGGTTCTTCTTGGTGTTACCGGTTCTGGTAAAACTTTTAGTGTAGCAAATATTATTGAGAAGCTTGGAAAAAAAACATTGGTGCTGGCCCACAATAAGACTCTTGCGGCCCAACTTTATGGTGAGTTAAAAGATTTTTTTCCTGATAATGCTGTTGAGTATTTTATCTCATATTATGATTATTATCGTCCTGAAGCTTATATCCCAGGAAAAGATGTCTATATTGAAAAAGACGCTTCAATTAATGATGAGATCGATAAGTTGAGACATCATGCTACTCAAAGTCTGTTAGAAAGAGATGATGTGATTGTTGTGGCAAGTGTTAGTTGTATTTATGGAATAGGTTCTCCAGAAGAGTATCAATCATTTAAGATGACGATATTTGAAGGTGATGAAATAGATAGGACACTACTTCTTAGAAACCTAGTAGAGATTCAGTACAAAAGAAACGATACAGATTTATCTCGAGGAATGTTTAGAGTTAGAGGTGAGTTGGTCGATATTTTTCCAGCTAATGAAGATAGCAACTTAATCAGGTTAGAATTTTTTGGAGATAGAATCGATACTATTTCACTCGTAGATCCACTAACCAATGTAACATCAAAGAGAGTAAAGAAAATTACCATCTATCCATCCTCACACTATGTCGTTGGAAAAGAGAAAATGGATAGGGCCTATGTCACAATTAAAGAGGAGTTACGCTCACGACTCGCTCAGTTTGAGAGTGAAGGAAAATTGTTAGAAAGAGAGAGACTTGAAAAACGTACGCTTTACGATTTAGAGATGATGGAAGAGGTAGGCGTTTGTTCAGGTATTGAAAACTATTCTAGACATTTAACAGGTGCACTGCCAGGTGATCCACCACCAACATTAATAGATTTTTTTGGAAATGATTTTTTACTCGTTGTTGATGAATCTCACGTGACTTTATCTCAAGTAAGAGGAATGTACGCAGGAGATAGATCAAGAAAAGAGAATTTAGTTGAACATGGGTTTCGCCTTCCGAGTGCACTCGATAATCGGCCCTTAAATTTTTCAGAGTTTGAATCGAAGTATCGAAAAGTTTTATATCTGTCGGCCACTCCAGGCGATTATGAGTTAGCTAGAGCTAAAGGTGAAATAGTTGAGCAACTAATTCGCCCAACAGGACTAGTCGATCCAGTAGTTGAAGTACGGCCAGCAGATGGCCAAGTGAAAGATTTTTTAAATGAGATAAAGATAAGTGTAAAAAAAAATCAAAGGGTGCTAGTCACTACCTTAACTAAAAAATTGGCCGAGGAGCTAACTAGCTATTTTTCTCAAGAAGGGATCAACGTTAAATATTTGCACTCTGATATTGATGCAATTGAGCGAGTAGAAATTATTCAAGGATTAAGAAAGAAAGAGTTTGATGTTTTAGTCGGGATCAATCTCTTAAGAGAGGGCCTCGATATTCCAGAAGTCGCTCTGATTGGAATTTTTGATGCTGATAAAGAAGGGTTCTTGAGATCGACTAGAAGCCTGATTCAAACAATAGGAAGGGCCTCTAGGAATGTTGATGGTAGGGTTATCCTTTATGCTTATAAAGAAACAAAGAGTATGCGAGAGGCCACTAGTGAAACTAATAGACGACGGATTATTCAGGAAGAGTTTAATAAAAAACATGGGATCACTCCAAAATCAATTATGAAAGAGATTGGTGGTGGAATTATTGAGACTTTAAAAAGGGCCAAGAAGAGTGGGCCTAGAAGTAAAAATAGCGTTTCAGAGTTAACGACTGAATCTATTGATGCTCAAATTTTGCAGTTGAAAAAAAGAATGAAGGAAGAGTCCAAAGGATTACGTTTTGAAGAGGCAGCTAAAATCAGAGATGAGATTAAATCTCTGATAGAGGCAAGAATACTTTTGTAATTAATATGTATGGTGGAGGTTTAAGTGAAAGGTTTTAGGTTTGGCCAGTTGTTTTTTCTTTATCTTGTGGTTTCTTTTTTAAGTACAAATATAAGTTTATCAGTAGCGCAAGAGTATAAGTTTTCTCCAACGGCCAAAATAATTACAATCGAAGAGCTGGCCAAATCACTTGAAGGCCAACCTCCAATTAGCGTTGGTTTTGATGTCGACGATACAGTTCTTTTTTCAAGCCCTGCATTTTACTTTGGTTCAAATAAGTATTCTAAAGGTAGTAACGATTATTTAAAAAATATTAAATTTTGGGAAGAGATTAATAACGGCCTAGATAAGTTTAGTATGCCAAAAGCTAGTGCGAAAAAAGTAATTGAGCTACATAAGTTGCGTGGAGATACCATCTATTTCATTACAGCAAGAGTGCAGACAAATACTGAAAGCTTGACTCAATATTTGCAAGAGGTATTTGAAATTAAAAATATGCAAAAAGTTATTTTTACAGGCAGAAGTAATAAGAGCGAGAAAGTTCCAAAAAGTGTGGCGATTAGTGCAAATGGTTTAAAAATATTTTACGGTGATTCAGATAACGATATCGAGGATGCTAAGAGCGTAAACGTCAGAGCGATAAGAATTATTCGAGCACTTAACTCCACAAACTACTCCCACCTTAGTGCTAATGGGGCCTTCGGTGAAGAGGTGCTAAAAGATTCAGCTTACTAAGTTTTTTAACTTTTACTTTGATACCTTTTCTTGATTGTTGTAGGATTTGCTTATATGTTTTTTGTGTGAACAAGGATTTTTCACTATGACGTTAACTGATATTCAAAAGCAAATTGATGCTACAATGGAACACGTGCAAAAGGTATTGCTCTATTTGGAGTTTAGTTTAAAAAAAATTGATGCGATTCCAGAAAATTTTGACGTTAATGACTATGATCTCCTAGAGGTTTACGAATCGTTTACGTCGAGATTTGCAAGGTTGAGTGATATTGTTGCTACAAAGCTGCTTCGGTCGTTAGTGCTAAAGGATGATCCCTCTTTTAGAGGTGGTTTTATGGATTTGTTAAATCAAGCCGAAAAGTTGAAGCTTATATCCGATGCAAGAACGTGGTGGGTTGTTCGGTCGTTAAGGAATAAAGAAGCGCATGATTATACAGATGATTGCTTGAAAATGTATTTTAAAAGTATCAAGATTCATGCAAGATTTATTTTAGATGAAACTAAGATATTACTTAAAAAAATATGAGATTGACACAA
>DYOQ01000082.1:4339-8096 GCA_020720455.1 Bdellovibrio sp. | reverse complement strand
GGCCTTTTTTACCATTGTTATGGGCCAGTTCCTAAGAATTTTTTCTCCACCTTCTTATTGCTGGCCCAGCAATTTTAGAGATGAGCTGAGTATACGTGATACCATTTTTCTCTGCTAAAATTGAAAGGTCGCTAAACCCTGGTGATAATCCAGGTAGTGGATTAATTTCGATAAAGTAGATATCGTCATTATCAGCTACTCGATAATCGATTCGTGCAACATCACGGCAACCAGTTAGTTTAAAAATATTTTTCGAGACAGTGATAAGGTTCTTGTACAATTTTGGTGATACTTGTGCTGGACAAATCAGTTCATAAATATCGTTGTTAAGCGGATTGGCCTCTTGTTTTGCTTCATAGGAGTATATTGGGTATTTTAAACCGTTTGATTTAAATTTTATTTCGGTAATGCCAATAACCTGTGGGTTACTATCTCCGATTAATCCAACAGTAAACTCTCGGCCTATGATAAACTCTTCACAAAGCATCGGGCCATGGAACTTTGTAAAAAGGTCTTCAAGTTTATGTTCAAGTTCTTCATTATTTTCAACAACAGAGTCATTGTAAATACCTTTAGAGGTTCCTTCTAGGTTTGGTTTTATGATAAGCGGGTATTTGAGATTGTGTTTGTACTTTTTTCTCTTGGAGTGGAAAACAACAGAGCGAGGTGCTTTTAGGTTTTCAGAGAGAACTAGCTTTGTAGATAGCGCTTTGTTAAGTGTTATCGACAAGCAGGCTGCATCACTGCCTGTATGTTCTATTCCTAGCAGGTCACATAGCGCTGGTACTTGAGCTTCACGTGATTGCTTATTCAAACCTTCTGCAATGTTAAAAACAACATCAATTCCATGGGTCATTAAATTTTTAGCTAGATCACGATCGGCTTCAATCATTATCGGCTTAAATCCATTGTCTCTTAGTGCGCAGGCAATAGCTTCTATCGTTTGCGGGCTATCAAATTCTGCTTCTTCTTCGTAACCTTCGTCTCCGGGTGATTTCTTTTTCATATTGAAAACTAGCGCTAATGTTGGTTGCTTATTTGTCAACTTTCTCGCTTTAGCAACACCACTTGATTTGAGTTTGTTTCTCTTTATTGCGCTTTGAAGAATTGATTGAATAGTCTGTTTGTAATCTAGTCCTAGTTGGCCACTTGCCATAAAGAGGCCAGCATCTGGTTGAAAACTTGGGAGAGCGTTTACTTCAATAAAATAAACGTCGCCATTTGAGGTTACTCTGAAATCTGCTCTACACATATCACAGATTCCAAGTGCAGAAGTAAGAATTTTGGTTTGTTCAGTAACTTTAGCTTTAACTTGATCACTTATATCCGCAGGACATTTTACGCCAATATTTCGATCATCAATATTTTTCATATCATAATCATAAATATTTGAATCACCACGTTGCGTACCTGTATATTCAACAGGCTCTAGTACGCCTTGGTTTGGGCCAAGGCCATCAATGAAAGGAACAGTAATATCTTTACCTTCAATATATCTTTCAATGATAATTCCATCCGAAAAATCGTGGAGACAATCTTTGGCATAAGAAGTTAGTTCTGCTTTATTGTTACATCTTGATCGTTGAGTAATACCTTTACTTGAACCTTCAAAGTTTGGTTTGACAAAGACAGGGTACGGTAACTCGTTTGCAATTGTTTCAATTAATGAGAGGTCGGAAATAAAATATGATTCAGGAGTATCGACTCCCCAGTCTGCGACAACTTTTTTTGTTAAATATTTATCCAAGGTTAAGAAACATGAAAAAGGGCCGCTTCCTACGTAACGTAGTTGCAGCTGCTCTAGTGCTGTTGGAGCTAACGCTTCTCTTCCGATTCCACAAAACCCTTCTGCTGTGTTAAAAACTAAGTCTGGATTTAGGTCTTGTAGTTCTTTAATCCATCTTCCATCTCTGGTCATCTCAATTTTAGTAACTTGATCACCGCTTGAACCTAAAGCATTGAAGATCGTCTCGACAACTTCTGGAGGGTCAAATTCAGCCTCTTCTATAGCGGCCGTTCGTTTTAGGTTAAAGAGAAACGCTATTTTCATTTTTATTCCTTGAGGATGTTACACCTTTACTATTAAAAACTTTTTAGTAAATATCAATCGGAATTTGTATAAGATTAAAAAAAGAAAAGGCCGCTTTGATCACGGCCCTTTTGGTCTTGGTTCTTTAATGTATATTCATCCTTAGTTGGCAGCCTCTTCGTCTCTTGACGACGCGCTATCTGCTACGAGTCTACCAGTCATTTTTTTTAGAATGGTAGCTGTTTGGTTGTAGCCATTATCTTCTGCAAGTGCTAACGCTGACTCACCTTTGTTATTTGTCAGTTTGCGATTAGCTCCAGCTTCAATAAGAATTTTAACGGTCTCTGTTCTTCCCCATTTTGATGCACTCATTAGGGCCGTATTTCCTTCTGCATCTTTAGCGTCAACATTCACACCTTTTGCTAGTAGGGCCTTTACTTTTCCGTCCTGCCCATTTGATGCCGCTTCTAAAAATTCTGCGGAGTTAGGATGATTAGTAGTAGCTTTACTAGTAGTAGGTGCAGTAGTAGATCTAGCGGATACTTCTTTAGCATCAAATTTTTTGATAATATCTACTATGTTATCGTAACCTTCGTCCGCGGCCACTTTTGCTGCTGTTGCACCTTTACTGTTAATCTGTTTTTTGTCGGCCCCATTTTTTAACAGAAGAACTACAGCTTGGGTTCTTCCCCATCTTGCGGCTTCAATTAATGGAGTGTTGCCATAGTTATCACTACCATTGATATTTGCCCCTGCTGCAATTGCTTCATTAACGATGTTAAGTTGGCCATTAGATGATGCCTTGATAAGCTTTTCATCTAGATCATTAGCGAAAAGGTGTGGAGTGATCGCTAACGTTACTGTTATTGCCAGCAAGACTAGTTTGTTCTGGATACGTACTGCTTTCATACTTGCCATCCTGTTGATTATTTAACGAAACATTATGTTATCGTTATATGATATTATTATACCATATTGCGTTAAAAATTGCACTAGAATTTTTTTCCAAGTCGCTGTAAAAAAATGCGAGGGTTTTAGCATGCTCAATAAAATGAGGAGTAGTGTATTTTTTGTTTGGCCTGTCATAGCAACTTTGCTAACCTTCTCTTATGAACTTAAAAGAATTAAATTCAAAAATTTTAGAGATGATGCCTTTTAATAAAGGAAGCTGAATTTCCTAGCGGATATAAGGGGCACGAGTTTGATCCCAAACTAAGAGCGTTTATATTGAGGTATACCGCACTCGTTTCTTCTATTTATGCAACAACACCGTTATATTAAGTTAACCACTTAAGATCTGGAGATATTTTTTATTCCCTTAATAATTTAGATCACCAACTGTTTTACAATTGTTAAAGGACAGTTCAGTGGTAACTAGATTTCAGAATAAGTGATCTCGCACTCAGATAATATCATAAGATTATTCTTTGCGTAGCTATAAGTTCCTCGTTTACGCATAGTAAAGATTAAAAGATCAGTACCTTTTGTCAGCCTCAGAATTTCGTCGTCTTGCTGAATAACTACCAATCTATTTTTTCTGTATGCAATGCTTTTTGTAAGATCACCGTTGATATCAAAAATTTTCGCAGTCACATTGCCTTTGGCGTCTGTTGACATATCGAGGCGATTAAAGAAATTCGGATTGCGATTTCCTATATAACTGCGGATTTTGCAATCGGCGGATACTGGAACTTGATCATTAGCTAAAAGAATATTACATGATAAAAT
>DYOQ01000082.1:0-4239 GCA_020720455.1 Bdellovibrio sp. | reverse complement strand
AATTAGATGTTCTGACTGGCAAAGCAAAAATCAATAGTCTTGAACTTGAAAAGATGGAAATGTCTCAAGAGGCAAAGGTTGCACTGAAAACAAAATTAAATTATTGGATTACATATAAAGTTTTACGATCAAATGATTTTGGTGTTCCTCAGAAAAGAGAACGAATTTATATTGTTGGTTTTGACAAGGATCAATTTCCTGAAAATTTTGATTTTGAAAGTGAATTTTCATTTCCAAAGCCACTGAATATAAAAACGAAACTCGGAACAATCTTAGTTAAAAATAAAGCAGTAGATTCAAAATATACATTGAGTGATCGCTATTAACTCCACGTGAATGTGCTTGACTTCAGGGCCATCCAGAAGAGTTCGTAATTCCTGTATTAGATTCTCAAGCATATAAACAGTTTGGAAACTCTGTTTCCGTGCCGGTTATTAGAGCTGTGGCAAATGAGATGAATTCAACGTTAAGAGCAGGACATCTGATAAATCAAAAAAAACAAATTATTTACAATAACTAGAAAGGTTGTTAGTGATGAAGAACGAGACAAGTGTGATAAAATTAGCTTATTTGTGGTAAGGGTGTTTGGCCTTAATAGTCTCTGCTCTATAAATCTGTTCAACAAAAAGTAATCTTGCTAGCTTGTGAGGAAAAGTCATAGGTGATAGAGATAACGTTTCATGTTTCATTGATAAGATAGAGTTGCCAAATCCGCTTGCTCCTCCAATGATAAAAATTGTTGGTCTACTAGAATTTTCGATTTTTTTAAAAAGAAAAGTTGAGAACTCTTTGCTGTCCATGAGTTTTCCGTATTCAGTTAGAAGAATTATGCTTGCCCCATGCTTGGAGAGAGTCTCTATTTTTTTTATTATCTCTTCAGCTTCTTTATCAAGATTTTCTTCGTGGGATTTAACTTCATGAATATGTAGAGAAATTTCTTTTAATCTTTTTTTATATTCTTCTTCAAGAGGTTCAATATTTTTGTTTTTTAGTTTACCAACTGTGATTAAATGAATGTCGTTCATTAAAAATATGAGTCACTACTTGTTTTACTGTCACTATCTTCACTAGTGTTAGTTTCATCTGATGAATAGTAGTATGACTGAGGAATTTTAATAATCGGTGCATCTTTCCAGAGAGAATCAAGATTAAATACTTCTCTTGAGGTCTCTTGAAATAAGTTAATAATGACATCTCCAGCGTCAATAAGTATCCAATCTGAGTTGTCTCTACCTTCGATTGATTTTACTTCGCGCTGATTTTTTCTAAGTTGAGAGGCTACTTCATCTGCAATTGCTTGTGCTTGAATAGTGTTATCAGTAGATGCCAGTACGAAATAGTCTGCCAAGCTGCTTATCTCATTCATGTCGAGAATTTTAAGATTAAAACCTTTTACGTTTCCGATAATCCATGTTGCCGCCATTGCAACGTTAAGAGGGTAATCAAAATCTTTACTCTCTAAAATTTTAGTAACGTTTGAATCGATGTACGCATTTCCCATAATCTCACTCACCCTAGAGCTTTTACCATTAATCTTTTTAACGTTTCAATATTTCTTCCGCTGGTTGCTGATATTGGTAATACCTTTTTTCCCAACTGTTCTTCAAAGAAATTCTCAAACCTTGAAATTTCTTCATCATTCATGGCGTCAGTTTTGGCCAAGCAGACAATCTCTTTTTTATCGATAAGGTCTGGGTTGTACTGTTCGAGTTCATTTTTGATTGTAACATAACCCTCAAATGCCTCAAATTCATCTAAGCACATTGAGCAGTCGACTAAGTGGACGAAGGCCGATGTTCGTTCTATATGTTTTAAAAACTTAATCCCAAGTCCTTTACCCTTTGAAGCATCTTCTATTAATCCAGGAATATCTGCGACTACAAATGAGCGATCATCTATTGATACAACTCCTAGATTTGGTTCTAGTGTTGTAAACTCATAGTCAGCTATTTTTGGTTTAGCAGCTGAAATGACCGATATTAGAGTTGATTTTCCAACGTTAGGAAGACCAATAATTGCTATATCTGCAAGTAGTTTGAGTTCAAGCTCTAGTTCAAACTCTTCCCCCATTTTACCTAGCGTGGCCTTTCGAGGAGCTTGGTTAGTTGAGGATTTGAAGTTGACGTTACCAAGTCCTCCACGTCCACCTTTAGCTATTCGAATTTTGTCTCCATCTTTATTTAGATCAATTAGTTCACCAGTTTCGACTTTCTTGATTATTGTTCCAACAGGAACTCTTAAAATGGTATCATCTCCAGTATGGCCAGACTTTTGTCTGCCAGCACCTTTTTCACCATCACATGCTTTAAAAACTTTTCTTCCTCTGAAATTAACAAGTGTGTTGATATCTTTACTTGCTTCAATATAGACATCTCCGCCATTTCCACCATCGCCGCCGTCTGGTCCACCAAATGGAATGTACTTTTCACGCCTGAAAGAGCAAACGCCGTTTCCTCCGTTTCCCGCAATGACTTTAATTGTAACTTCGTCAATAAATCTCATAATAACTCATAACAAAAAAGGGGAACATATTTAGACGTCCCCCTTCATCAGTTTTAATTTCAAAAAAATTATTTAAGTCTAAGCTGGTACTACAGAAATGATCTGTTTCTTTTTGTTGTAAAAGCTAAACTTAACGTGTCCTTCAACAGTTGCAAAGATGGTAAAATCTTTGCCTGTTCCAACACCTGTTCCTGCATGGAATTTTGAACCGCACTGACGAACAATGATGTTTCCAGGGATGACTTTTTCACCACCAAATCTTTTTACGCCGTACATATTAGGGTTTGAATCTCTACCGTTACTTGTCGAACCGCCGGCTTTTTTGTGTGCCATATAATATACTCCTAACTCAAAATTTATTTTAAATATTTAACCGCATTCTTTGATTGTTTATCAATAGTAAAGATACCACCATTACCATCTTCAACTTTTGTTATCAGTAAAGATGTAAAATGTTGTCTGTGTCCTTTTTTACGTCTCCAGCTTCCTGGTCGTCTTTTAGAAACAATAATTTTTCGGCTTCGGTCATGCTTAATAACTTTTGCACATACCTTCGCTCCTTTAACTGTAGGTACACCAACGACTGGAGCATCTCCACCAACGAATAAAACTGATTCGAAATTAATATCAGAACCGGCCTCTACGCTTAATTTTTCAACATCAAGAACATCTCCAGCGCTTACACGATACTGGTGTCCTCCAATTTCAACTATTCCGTACATAATAAACTCCTCACTGACGTTGGGGGGTATTAAAACTCTTAAGTCCGCCAAGTCAAGTTAATCTGAATCTTCGTTTTTTATTGTAATTTATGGGAAGTGTCAAGTTAGTTGTTTAGGTAGGGAATTCCTCGGGTTGACTTTTATCAGCTTCGGGTTAATTTAACAGTATGCATAACGAGTTAGTTGGAACATTTATTTTAGCATTTACGTCCCTCTTTACGATGATTGATCCGTTTGGAGTTTTGCCAGTCTATTTGACGATGACAGATGGACTCTCTCGAAAAGAGGCAAACCTGACTGCATTAAAAGCTTGCCTAGCTGCATTTTTTATTCTGGTCATCTTTGCGTTTGCAGGAAGTGGGATATTTAGCTTTTTTCAGATATCGACTCACGGATTAAAGGTTGTTGGTGGGATTCTTTTCTTCATCATGGGCCACGATATGCTTCAGGCCAAAATCGCCAGAGTCAAAGATGCTAAGGAAGATATTAAAGAGTATTCAACTGATATTGCGATCACTCCACTAGGAATTCCTTTAATTAGTGGCCCAGGATCAATCACGGTCGTCATCTTGATGATGAAAGAGTTAAATGGCCCATTTGAAGTATCAGTTTTAATTACTGCGATTTTTATAGTCTTGGTTCTTACCTTCGTTCTGTTGGTTGCGGCAAAAAGGATTATCGGCTTCCTAGGTAGAAGTGGCACTAACGTCATGATGAGGATTATGGGTTTAATTATTATGACAATCGCAGTTGAGTTTTTCTTCTCAGGCCTAAAACACTATGTTGAGATGATTGGACTAAAGTAAATTGCGCCTTAGTTTGGTACTGTCTAAAATAAAGTGTACTTTAGTTTAGACCGGAGTCAATTTACTATGGAAACAGTTTATCTAACGGTGACACCATTTGCGAAAGATTTTTTAAAAGACAAAATTTTGTTGTTGTCTGGCCCAATACAGGTCGGAAACTCTACGAAAAAAGTGCGTGTTACGATAAATATTATTTGAACTTAACTTTA
>DYOQ01000023.1 GCA_020720455.1 Bdellovibrio sp. | reverse complement strand
TAACCTACAACATCAAATTAAACATGGCTGTAAAACTATTGTATCGGATTAAAACATGAGTAATGATGTGTACTGGTCCGAGCACTTTTATCTGGAAATCTTTGCTTACACATCTCTTTCATATTGGGACACCTAGGGTGAAAATAGCATCCAGATGGAGGATTAAGTGGGCTTGGCACATCACCTTTTAAAATAATTCTTTTTTTAATATGAGTTGGATCTGGAACAGGAATTGCCGAAAACAGTGCTTCAGTATATGGATGCTTCGACTCTCCATACAGCTCACTTGCACATGCCGTCTCAATTATATTTCCAAGATACATAACTGCGACCCTATCTGAAATAAACTCCACAACTTTTAAATCATGAGCAATAAACAAGTATGTCAGTCCGAGTTCTTTTTGAAGATCCATCAAAAGATTAATCACTTGTGCTTGAATCGATACATCAAGGGCCGACACAGGCTCATCACACACAATAAATTCAGGATTAACTGCTAACGCTCTAGCAATACAGACTCGTTGTCTTTGGCCACCTGAAAACTCATGCGGATACTTATTTAAAGCATCTGTTGGTAACTTTACATAATCTAGCAACTCTCTTAATCTTTTTTTCCTATTTGTTACTCCTGTATACAAATTATGAATATTTAGAGGTTCAGACAAGATTGTTCCAACCGTCATTCGTGGATTAAGGGATGCATAAGGGTCTTGAAAAATGATCTGCATCTTCCTCCTCATCTTTTTCATCTCTTCATAATCAAGATTTGTGATATCTTTACCACCATAAAAAATCTTTCCGCTCGTTGGTTCTAATAATCTAAGGGCCGTTCTGCCGAGTGTGGTTTTACCACAGCCAGACTCACCAACAAGACCAAGCGTCTCACCTCTTTTAATTTCAAAACTAACTCGATCAACTGCTTTCACTTCACCAATTTGCTTATTAAACAGTCCACCTTTAATGGGAAAATGTTTACAAAGATTTTCAACTTTAATCAATGACTCTTCACTCATATATTTTTTCCTTGGTTATCTAGCGGATGAAAGCAACTAACTTTATGATTATTACCAACCATAACTAACGATGGATACCCACCAACTCCTTTACAGCTACTAGACGCTCTAAAACATCTATTTTGAAAACTGCAACCATGCGGTAAACAAGCTAGACTTGGCACCATACCATCAATAGTTTTTAATCTTCCACGATCTAACATTTTGGTTGAATCAAACTCAGGAATGGAATTCAAAAGGCCTCTTGTATACGGATGTTTTGGATTAATAAAAATTGTGTTAACATCAGCAGTCTCAACAATCTTTCCACAGTACATTACCGCAACCTCATGACAAATTTCTGCAACTACGCCAAGGTCATGAGTTATTAAAATAATACCCATACCCATTTCCACTTGCAGCTGTTTCATTAAATCTAAGATCTGTGCTTGAATGGTAACATCTAGTGCAGTTGTTGGCTCATCAGCAATCAGCACATCTGGCCTACACGCTAACGCCATTGCTATCATGATTCGTTGTCTCATCCCACCAGATAACTGATGAGGATATTCTTTATAACGCTTTTCAGGAGATGGAATTCCAACTAACTCCAGCATCTCGATTCCTTTTTTTTGTCTCTGTGATTTTGACAACTCTCTTTGATGTAGCGCTAAGACCTCATCTATTTGGTTCCCAATTGTAAAAACAGGATTAAGAGAAGTCATTGGTTCTTGAAAAATCATTGCGATTCTTTTGCCTCTAATCTCTCTCATTCTTGAATGATTTGCGTTTAGAATATTTTCCCCATCAAAATAAATTTTTCCATTAACGATTTTTCCTGGCGGGGTCGGAATTAAACCCATAATAGAAAGAGCAGATACCGATTTTCCTGAACCAGACTCACCAACAATCCCAAATGTTTTACCTTTGTGAACCTCAAATGAGACGGAGTCAACAGCACGGACTACTCCTCCATCAGTATTAAACTCAACAGAGAGATCGATTACTTCTAATATCTTACTCATACTATTTACCCTTTAGTTTAGGATCTAATGCATCTCTAACTGCATCTCCTACTAGATTAAATGCTAGGACAATACCAAACATAAATAGTGTCGCAGCAACGAGCTGCCACCAAACACCTCTAGCTAACTCTAGCTTAGAATCATCAATCATCTTTCCCCAGCTTGGAGCATCTTGAACACTTAGTCCTAAGTAAGCCAAAATTACTTCAGACTTGATCGCTGTTTGAAAAAGTAGAGTGAAATTAATAATCATAATGTGGCCAATATTTGGCAAGATGTGAATAAAGAGTCTTCTAAAGTGTGAACCACCTATCGCTGATGCTGCCTGAACATACTCACGATCCTTATGTCTAATGACCTCTCCTCTTACCAGTCTGCAAACAGTCACCCAGCTAGTTAAACCTAGAGCAAGGTAAACCGCAAACAGTCCCTTCCCTAGGATGAGAGTGATTGCAATCAGTAGCATAATATCTGGCACAGATGAAAACGTTGTATAGAACCAAACAATAACCTCATCCGTCTTTCCGCCAAAGTAGCCAGCTATTGCGCCTAGAAATACTCCAATAACTACTGATATTGTTGCTGTCACAATGCCAATACTCATCGCTATCTTCGTTCCAACAAGTGCTTTAGCAAGAACACTTCTTCCAAAAATATCTGTTCCAAAAATATGTTCCGCTGATGGTGGAGAATACGAACTACCAACCTCTTTTGCCCAATCAGCTGCCAACATTCCTGTCGCTGTTAAAATTGCAAGCAATGCATATATTGAAACAACAATAAATGAGATAACTGCAACTTTATCTTTTAAAAGTGTATCAAACGCATGCCTCCAAAGTGATTTGGATTTTGGCCCTTCATCAATAATCAGCTCACCATCTAAAACTGCTACATTATCCATACATCCTCCTACTTCAACCTGACTCTTGGATCGACAACTGTATATACGACATCAGTGACCACACTAAAGACCATGTACGCAACTGCAGACAGCACTGTCATCGCTTTAATAACTGGAAAATCATTATTATTAATCGCCTTCAAAGTAATGCCACCAAGTCCAGGTATCGAAAAAAAACTTTCAATCAAAAGTGCTCCTAAAATTAGAAATGGGATTCTAATAATTACGAATGTAACAATTGGAATCATCGCATTCTTTAGTACATGTTTAAAAAGAATCATCTTCTCACCAACACCTTTAGCTCTAGCTGTTCTTACATAGTCTTGATAAATTTCATCTAGCATGACTGTTCGATAAAACCTAACGTCGGGCCCTACAGAAATCACAACCCAGATTAGTATTGGTAATAACACATACGGAATAAAATTTGGAAACCCTTCATCATAACCGGCAATTTCAAAAACACCTAAATGATATGCAAGCGCCCATTGGCCAAACAGAATGTATACCAAGCTTGATATGCTCATTAACATAACGCAAACAAAGACAACGGCCTTATCAATAAATTTCCCTCTAAAATATGCAACAAGAAGTGAGATCGATATCGCAAGAATTGTTGCCAAAACAAACGCAGGGACTGAGACCGTAAGTGATGGCAGCGCACCTCTTTTTAACATCGATGAAATCTGCTGCTTTGTTGCCCACGATCTACCAAAATCAAAAGTGAAAGCTGATTTTACTATATCGAGATATTGATAAACCATTGGCTTATCAATTCCTAACTCGTGTCTTAATTCTGCCATCTGCTTTGCTGTTGGGTGCTTTCCAAGAAGTACTGCGGTAGGATCTCCTGCAACAACATTAAACAGTAAAAAAATAATCAAACAGACACCAAGCAAAACAGGTATCAAATAAGCTAATCTTCTAATTATATAAATATAAATATTCACAACACTTCCTTTAAAATTTTGATTTAACTAAATTTTCTTTTTCACTCTTGTCTATGTTCACATATTGACATCTGCCTGTTGTAAAATCGCTTGGAATAAAATTCTTTAACCAAGACTGTTTCAACGAAAACTGCTGTCTATGAACACCAAATATCCATGGCATTTCAGATGCAATTAACTTGTTCATGTTTTCATAAATAGCTGTACGCTCAGGTGAATCTTGCATAACAGAAGCCTCTTTATACATCAGATCAAACTCTGGGTTAGAATATCCAGATCCATTTGGCCCTGGCGTTTTGTTCGCTCCATAGAGTAGTTGCAAAAAATTTTCTGCATCTGGATAATCAGCACCCCATGCTATTCCCCACATCATAACAGTTCTGTTTTGAATTCTATTCTCTAATTCAGGCCAAGAATTAGTTCTTACTTTAATATTAACACCGACCTCGGCCATTCTTGCTTTAAAAAAATCTGCCATCTGCATCGATACTGTACTTGCAGTGATATCGTAAGTAATTTCCGGCAACCCTTTGCCATCAGGATATCCAGCTTCTTGCAACTCTTTTTTTGCTAGTTCAATATCTGGCCCTCTAAAACCATTTACAAAATTTGGAATATGGCCTGCGATTCCGGGAGGAACTACCGATTGGGCAGGAAGAGCAGTGTCGTTATAAAAAAGAGTATTCGACTTATTTACATCATAGGCCAAAGAAAGCGCTCTCCTAAGTCTAACATTTTTAAAGATTGGTAAATCATGATTAAAGGCTATGTATGTAACATCTAGCTGTGGCGTGATTTCTAATCTTATCCCTTTAGCAAGAAGATCTGGCGCCAACTCTTTATTTGGAGTTACCGCTGTATCAAAATTATCTTTAGGTATTGAAATGTAATCCAGATCACCTTTTTGAAAGACAAGCCAACGCGGCTGAGACTCGATCATAATATTAACAACAATCTTATCAACAAGTGGCAACTTCTTTCCAGCATCTTTTGAAAGCTCGCTATTAGCAAGAGTAAAATCTACGTCACTTGGAAAAAACTTATCTCTAAACGTTGGATTTTTGAAATATACAATAGTATTACTCTGTGTAAAAACTGAAAGTTGGAATGGGCCTGTTCCAACAGGATGATTTAAAAATTCTTTTTTGTAATATTCAACAGCTTCTTTTGCAACAACAAAAGTAAACGGCATTGCCAAAGCATACAAAAATTGCGGGTATGGTTTAACCAACTTAAACTGCACAGTATGTGAATCGATTGTCTTGATCCCTTCAACAACTTCATCATAATTAACAACATCTAAATTTGCGTGTTTATCTCTCCACTCATTTAGACCAGCTATTCTTCCATCTAAAAGCCACCACCCAAGAGACTGTAATTTCGGATCAGCAAGACGCTTAAGTGAGTAAACAAAATCTTCTGCTACTAACTCACGACCTTTACTATTTTGAAAACACTCATTATCTTGAAACAAAACACCTTTTTTAATTTTAAAAGTATAAGTCAATCCATCTCTAGAAACTTGCGGCATCTCTTGAGCTAAATTTGGAACTAATATGTATGGCCGCTTTAAATAGTGATACTCCAAAAGACCTTCGTACACTCTTCCGACCTCTTCACTTGAATATAGATCACCAGCATAAATTGGATCCATCCCTTTTACTTCAGATGTAGAAGCAATGTTATAAACTTTTAGTCCATCATCGCTCTTCTTACATCCGATACTGCCACCTAAAATACAAAGACATAAAACTAACAAGTGAAACATTCTCATCTTAAACCTCGATATGAAAATCACAACCTCAAGCACTAAGGCAGGTGATGATATATAGAAAAATATATTGGATTACAAACTAATGGCCAGTAATACAGTTAATAATTGCTAAATTTAATTCAATGTCAGGTTTTTCGGTGTCAAATTGTCCCTGAGTTTTCATAACAACGTCTATACGATCAGAAAATTTATCACCTTTATAAAAAACAATTTCAACATCATATTTTGATTTATTTTTAACTATAATATGAAAACTTCCATTGCTTTCGATCGACCAATCAAAAACTTTTCTTCTATCATACAGCACCTCTCCATGTGCTCCATCCTTTTCGACTATTGAATATTGTTTATTCGTAAGCAGGGTAGAATTGTATGCATTTAAAAACATCGCCAAATCATAGAACATACCTTCAACGATAACAACGATCTCATCGCCGCGCTTAGACTCACGCAAGCTTTTTCTTAACCTTTCTACAAAGCTCCCTTTTAAAACAACAGCTCCATGAGATTCAATATCTTTAAACGCGACCAAGAGAACCTCTTCTCCATGAATTGGAAAATTCATTCCAACAATCCATTCAGAGAGATTCTGCCGAATGGCCATTTCATGTCCAAAACTGTAACTCTCTTTTAAGTATTTGATTCTCCCTTTCCCATTTCCCGATAAACAAATCTCACTCCAAGCTTGAGAAAAAGATTGAAAAGTTTTTCTTTCTTGTTTATCAAAGATAGAAGAGCAACCACTCATTAGCAATGGCACAAGAAGCGCAACAAAAAAAATAGGGCTTAGTTTGAAGCAGGAACTCTTATCGACGAATCTAACTCTTGCAAAGCTTTTGATATATCATCCTTTTGTTCTTGACCGGCACAATTGTTTAAGGCCTCAACCAAATACTCTTTTGCCTTATCAAACTTATTCAACTTCTGATAAACCAGAGACAAGTGTTTACCTATTATAGGATCTTTCTTCTCCATAGTCCAAGCTCTATGTAACTCATCCTTAGCTTTTTCATAATCTCCTAAGCGATAATAATACCAACCTAGAGAGTCTCTAATATAACCATCATTAGGACTGAGCTCCACGGCCTTGCTAATATATGCATATGCTTCAGGCCACTCTTTCTTGTCACCAGTTTCTAACAATGAGTATCCAAGAAAGTTAAATGCATGAGCATTCTTTGGATCATGTTCAATTATTTTTTTAATTACAACTCTTGACTCTTCTTTACGGCCAACTTTATCGTAAAGTGAAGCTAAGTAATACGCATTAGCGTCATTAAAATCTTGCAAATCTTTTATGCTAGCTACAATTTCCAGAGCTTTCTCATTTTTGCCAATCTCATCATAAAAACTAGCTTTTATAATTGAGAGCTCAATTTTATATGGCCCAGGTTGCGACAACTTTTCATCAACATATTTTACAAACTTCTCTTCGAAAGATTTATCTCCTTCTTCTCTCTCTTGTAGGGCCCTTACTTGTAACATCTTTCCAACTTGAACTGCACTATCGTGATACAAATCACTATCAGTCCCTATTTTAGAAAAATAAGTAATAGCACTATCTGCTTCTCCAGTTATTTGGTAAATTGATCCAAGAGAGTAAAGAATTTTATCTGACTCTGGAACTGACACCAAAATTTCACTAAATATCTTTTTTGCTTTGTCATACTCTTTTTTCTCAGTATAAATAACACCAAGCTTAACTTTGCTATTAAGATCCGTACCATCTTGCTCAACCAAATTTTCTAAATATGGGACGATGCCATCAAGACTTCCAGAGGCAAACATCGTTTGAACAATCTGAGAAAGGACTTCAATATTGTCAGGATATTTCTTTAAAAACTTTTGATACTCCGCTGTTGCTTTATCATACTGCTCTTTTTGCTCATATGTAGCACCAATTGCTAGTACGGCCTTATCGTAGTCTGGTTTAATTTTTAATGCTTCTTTAAAATGGGTCCTCGCTAAATCAATCTTATCGTTTTCAGCAGCGATACTCCCAAGAAACAATCTATAGACTGGATCAGTCTTATTATTTTTTTCACAACCTTCAATCACCTTTGTAGCTTCAGTATAATTCTTATCAGCAACGTAGGTTTTGGCCAGAAACACACAAGCTTCAGTATGTTTTTTATCTATTGATAAAATATCTTTATATGCTCGTCTAGCATCATCCATCTTGTTAAGTGTAATCTGAATGCCACCCAACATTAACCCAACATCAATATCTCTATCTTTAATTTTGCTTCCGTAATACATTGGAGAAAGTATCTCCTCTGCTTTTACCAGCTCGTTAATTCTAACTAATTCGATAGCATATTTTTTCTTTAAGAAATCATTACTTTCATCTAACGCCACTAAATACTTGTATAAAAAAGCGGCCGTGTGAGCATCCCCTCTCATCGAAGCGTCTGATGCTTTGATGAAGAAGTCAGTCGCCAAATAGTTGATGGCCTCATCACCTTTTTTCTTGGCCTCAGCGATCAATTCAATAAACTCTTTGTTAATATCTACCAGCAACTCTTCTGGAGTAATTTTATTTTTCAGATCAGTATCAGTTACCACTGGCACTTGCTCTTTTATAACTATAGCTTTATTGGTTGCACACCCAAATGCTATTAATAAAATCAAAAGTCCAAACGACATTTTTCTCAACAATAGTATCATTGGATTCCTGTGTTTCTATTACTACCTAGTACTTATACGCACTAAGCAACTTAAGAACTTGTCGACAAAAACAAATATTTATTGATAGATTTTTAACGACCGGCCCAACTTTTATGCAGTATGGCCCCTTGATTTTTTTTACCACTAATCTTTAACTTGAGTGGTTCGCTCAGCCTTATGTGCCTAACAAACTCAGCTTCATGCACGTACTCTTGTGACATAAACCAACTCCAATCAATATAATCTTTCTCTCCATAAACAGTTAAATAAATTATCCCAAGACTTGTGATATTCTGAAAAAAGTGGGTTCCCTGTGATGGATCGGCCCTAAAAGTTTTGGTTGTAGCTTCAACTATTGCCCCAACTGCCGAGATATCTTGCCAAGATACAGGGACTCCAAGCGAGTGGTCTGAGGTTCCCCACCTCCCTGGTCCGACCAATAGATATTTACGATTCTCTTTGTCTAACCTAACATTAATATCTGAGATCTCTTTGACTGTTTTTAGTGTAGTTTTAAATGAAAAACTATCAGGTTTAACTAGAATAATATCACTAATATTTTCAAAAACTCCAATTCCTAAAGCATTTGTTGAGTAGCAGATTGCTTTTTTTTGATCTTCTTCCGTAATCTCAACATCTAAATCATCATAGGGAATAGTCATTGGTCTGGCCTGCAACAAAACAAACTCATGTTTCTTTTTTGGATTATTGGTCAAATTGATAGCAAACTCCATTTCAAGTTCACAACCAAAACCTTCTCTTCCTAATTCAATTAATTTTGACAGAACTTGTGGCAATTTAATTTTATCGTATTTTAAAACACTAGCAAAAGTGACAACTGGCGAACCCGTCTTACCATCATAATAATCTCTCAACCGATAATCTTCGCTTGAAAAACTACTCGAAAGCATTTTCACAGGGATCTCGTCATTTGCGTCTTCGATCTCTCTCCTTGCAAGCGTGACATCTTCATCCAACCAGAGATCATTAATATCGTAGTTTAATTTGAGCGCATAAAAATATTTTTGTGAATTTTTAAGAATATCATCAACCTTTGAAAACTGAGGTAAGCTCTGTGGAAATTTTGGAGCAAAACGCAATGCTTGTCCGCCTTCCACAACGATTTTCCCTAATCCTATTGCAATCTGTGCAATCCCCTCATCTGCTTTCATATTTGGAAACGGATAATAATTATATGATTGAACAGTACCAGATATTGCAGGATAAAAATAATCGCCATATTTCCTACCGATAATTTGCTGAATAACAACACCCATTTTTTCTTCTTCTGTTCGATGCTGAGTATTTCTCGAGTAAGCTCTAGGCCCTTCATAAAATATCGAGGCGTATACCAACTTGATTGCGATAGAAAGTTGACTTACCTGCTCTTCAATATCAGGATGATTATTTGGGATCATATATGTTTTATAAAGCCCAGCATAAGGTTCATCACGACTATCTTCTAACAAGCTTGACGATCTTACAGCTAGTGGATGTGTCGTAACTTCTAAGAATGACCGCAAACACTCTTCTATATATGTTGGCAATTTAGCATTAATAAAACGTGAAGCTGCTACTTCATCGCTACATTCAACCTGAGCAAAATTTGAAAGATTATTCTCTTCAATAAATTTATCAAAACAATCAGTGGTAAGAACTAAAGTCTGAGGAATAGTAATAATAACATTTTCAAACTCCTCGAATGAACTCAACCTTCTCTGCAAATATTTTGCCATAAACGCTAAACCTCTAGCTTTTCCTCCTAGTGAACCATCTCCAATCTTTAAGAACATCTGTTCTGAGTCAAACTCACTAGCAGTAAAAGATGAAACGACTCCTTCTTGTTGCCTCATTCTTCTTTCATGTAAACTAGCAACCAAATAATCTCTAATCTCATCTATTCCTTGAAAGTTTGAATATCTCTGACCTCTAAACTTCAATGCAATATCAATCTCTCCTCTGGCCATCAACCAACTTGAAAAATGATTGAGCGCTACATGATAAAGTAACGATTCTCGAGGTACTGTTTTTAATTTTTTTTCTAAGCCAAGAAGATTAGATGCTCTTCCAACCTCTTTACCACTTGGCAATCTAAAAATGAAATCACCAAATCCCATATGATCAACGAGAAAGTTTTTAATATCCTGATGAAGTGTTTTAGAGTTTTTATCCTGAAAATATGCTTCTAACCGAATTGCACTCTCTCTATTTTTTCCTTCAGTACTTAGCAAAAGAATTGGAACATGTGGCATCTCGTACTTTATTTTTTCTAAAAGTCTCACTCCCGCTAGCGGCTCTTCTTTTCCATTCATGTGATACCTAGTATCGGAAAAAACTCCAAGGAGATATGGCCGGTACTTATCACACAGCTTAACTGCGTTTTCGTAGTTAGAGGCAAGTAGAATTTTTGGTCTCGCACGCAATTTAAGCAAGCGATGCTCTTCATTTAAAGTATCATCCACAATCGCTTGACTCTGTTGAACAATTGAATCATACAAAATAGGAAGCAGAGACGAGTAATGGTATGGAGAATCCTCAACTAAGATTAGCACTCTTACCATCGCAAGCTTTGTATCATGCTCCACATTTTCTTCATCCTCAATCCATTTAACTATTGCCCACATAATAGTTCTATTACCAGACCAGATAAATATCCTATCAATGCTCTCTGGATCTACAATAGACATATATCTATTTAAACTTAGTCGACTCTGCACCAACAAAACCACAGGTAGATTTGGAATAATCCGTTTAACCTCTTTACCAAAGACAACGACATCCATTCCGGAAAATCTTGGCATAATAATAACTAGATCAAACTTTTTATCATGTAACTCATTTAGCGCATCCTCAGATGTTGTTACCGTTGTAAATCTTGGCGGCTCAACTAAGCTGAGGCCTCTAAAAGTGGTAAATACGTGTTCAATTATCCCACCGTCTTCTTCCATGACAAACGCATCATATGGGCTAGAGACAATTAATATATCCCTGATTCTTTTAGGCATTAACGTTTGATAAACTTTTGAAGTAACAGCATCTATCGACATCTATATTTCCCCCTAATACCTACCTATCGGCTACTGCCACATTGTATGTACCATTCATTAGCGTACCATTTTGCTACGGAAAATATTTCAGTCGCAATTTAGCCACCGATCAATAACATTTTATCTAGTGCCATCAAACTTTTTTCTTTAATCTCTTGTTGAACTTTAATCACATTTGACAGTGACTCTTTTTCTATATCCCTTAAAGATAATAGTAGCGACGCAGGCTTAATCATATTCATCGTTGGGCAAAGAGATTTGTCTTCATTAGAAGAAGCTAATGACCGAATAATTTTATCTGGGCAAAGCTTAGAAATTCGTCTAACTAGATTAGCCTCTGTCCCAATAGTAAAACTAGCGGTAGCAGGAGCACCCATAACTTTTTCAAGTATAAATGACGTTGGGCCACTCATGTCTGATTTATTAACAACATCAAAACAACATTCAGGATGGACTATTATTTTTGAATCAGGATAACTTTGTCTGGTATGCTCAACATCTTGTACTGTAAACTTTTGATGAACAGAACAACATCCATACCATAAAATTACTTTGGACGCTCTAATCTGCTGATCAGTAAGTGATACTCCTTTTTTTCGAGGATCATATACAACCATTTCGTCTAAAGATATTCCCAAATCATAACAGGTATTGCGGCCAAGATGTTGATCTGGAAAAAAAAGAAGTTTTGGGCCCTCTTTTAATGCCCACGAAACAATCTCTTTTGCGTTTGATGATGTACAAATAGCACCACCTCTTTCACCAACGAACGCTTTAAGCTCTGCCGTGCAATTAATATATGTGACAGGGATTATTTTTTCATTCGTTGCTGCCGTCAGCTCTGTCCATGCTTTCTCAATCTGGCCCTTTGTTGCCATATTTGCCATAGAACAACCTGCTCGCATCTCTGGTAAAATTATACTTTGGTTATTTGTAGTTAACATATCTGCAACTTCTGCCATAAAGTGAACACCACAAAAAATGATATACTTGGCATTCAATTTTGCTGCGCTCTTTGCAAGTCCTAGGGAGTCTCCTCGAAAATCTGCAAACTGAATCACATCATCTCGTTGATAGTGATGTCCAAGTATTACCAGTCGCTCACCTAGTCTCCTTTTTATTTTCCAAATCTCTTCAACAATATCATTCTCACTAAGTTTTAAAATCTCTCTGACCATTAGAATCTCCGACCAAGCTGCTCAAGTTTTTTCTTCTAGAAATTTATCATGTGAATTATCACGACATCAATATGTAAGTCAAAAATTGACTAAGCGTGACCAATTCCATAAAATTATTATGTTAAAACCTTTTCGGTTTACTTTTTTGAGGAGTGATTCATGGAAGTTATCACAGTCGCAAACAATAAAGGCGGCGTCGGCAAAACAATGCAGTGTTATCAACTGATTTGTCATTTGGCCAATTTAGGAAAAAAAGTTTTGGCCATTGATTTAGATTCTCAAGGCAACTTAAGTACTACATTAGGAGTACAAATTCAACGAACTCTAATACCAGAGTGGTTAATAGGCGATGTTCCAATTAGTGATGTTTTAGTCCCAGCAGAAGGTACAGGGGATTATATTAAAAATATCACAATGATTCCAGCCAGTAGACATTTAGCAAGTTTATCAAAACTACTCATCTTATCTGAGAGTGAAATACGAAAAAATGCAGGAAGAAAGGAGCGACTACTTCGCATTAGGCTTGCCGAAGCTGGAGATCTCTTTGACTACATAGTTATCGATACTCCTCCAATGCTTGGAGATGAATTAATTATGGCCCTAGTTGCATCTAATAAAATTCTTATCCCTACTCAAGCTCAAGACTACTCTATTGACGGACTTGAAGAGCTTATGGATACCTTTGAAATAATAAAAGAGACTGAAAATCCAACTCTCCAATTTAACATCATACCGTCGATGGTAAATATGAGAAGAAGCATTGAGAGACAACGATTAGGAGAACTATCACAATCATTTAACATAACGCCAGCTATTAGAAACCTTGTTCAAATGCAAGAGTCGGTCTCTATGCAAAAACCAGTCTGTTTAATGGGTAACAAAACAAGAGGAAAAATGGATTATGATGCGTTATGGGAATCGCTAAACATTAATTAAAATAAATATTTTTTTATTCATAAGGAAGTGGAGAAAAAATGGCTAAGTTATTCGCACCAAGAGTTTCAAAAAAAGAGAGAAAAACTATCGATCTAAGTGACAAACTTGATCGTGATCTATTTAGAATATCCGAAAGCAAGCTAATGCAAGGAGCACAGCAAGAGGTCGTTAATCTAAAAGATATTGCGGTTAAAGAGCAGGTTAGAACAAAATTTAATGACCAATCTTTAAAGGACCTCGCTCAAAATATAAAAGAAAATGGGCTAATTCAACCGCTCGTAATTCATCGAGAGGGAATGAGACTGACACTCATCTGTGGCGAAAGACGCTATAGAGCGATGATGATTAATAATATGACCGAGGCCCCATGCTTTGTTCTCGACAACAAAACCACTGAAGAGCTAATGGCCATCCAATTTTCTGAAAACTCCTCAAGAGAAGAGCTTCATTACATTGATAAAGCAGACGGCATTCTTAATTATCAATTAGCAACTAACGCCTCAGAAAGAAAAATTCAAGCTTCACTTGGAATTTCAAAATCAGAAGTTCACAGAAGTCTTTTAATTGCTAAAATGAGCGACAAGCTTAAAGATGCCGGCAAGATGCATGATATAGAAAAATATGTTCTGCTTGAGTTTGATGAAATGCCATCTTCACCTATTAAGAAAAAAATTGAAGGCCTAATTCTATCCGGTAAAGTTACAAAAAGATCACAACTAAAAAAATATATAAAAGAGGGTGGGCAAACAATTGAGCCACTTCAAAAAATTACGCCTTCGCGAACTGCTCAAACACCCTCAACGGCTGAACTTATTCAACTACTTAGCGAAAAATCCAAGGATGAAAAATTGGATAAAAAAACAAAAGAATTGCTTGCCGATCTTTTGTAAACACACGATGTACGCCACAATTATGGTGTACTAATGCTCATAATTATGTAAAAATGAGCACATGATCAACAGAATTATAAAGCAAAAACTAGTACGTACCAGAAAGTCCACGCTTCTTCTTGGCCCACGGCAGGTCGGAAAATCAACAATGATGGAGACGATAGAGGTAGATATTTCTATCAACTTGGCCGATGAACTAACTTTTTTAAATCACTCATCTAACCCTCAACTGCTCCTTGAGCTAATTGAAGCTAACAACGCAACAACTATTTTCATTGATGAAATTCAAAGAGCCCCTAAAATGTTAAACTCTATTCAGGCCATTGTTGATAAAAATAAAAACAAAAAGTTTTATCTCACTGGTTCGAGTGCTAGAAAATTAAAAAGTGGTGGCGCCAACCTTTTACCAGGAAGGTTAGTTAATTTCTATCTTGGCCCTTTTGTCGCATCTGAATTTAATTACAAACTCGAAACTAAAACTAATTTAGAATTTGGTTCATTACCTGAAATATATCTCTTAAATGACAATGAGGAGAGAAAGAGAATTTTGAAATCTTATTCTGCCAACTACATAAAAGAAGAAATTAAAGCCGAAGCCTTAGTTAGGAACCTTGATTCTTTTGCCCGTTTTTTTAACGAATGTACAAAGAATGTCTCACAATTTATCGACTATAGTAAACTAGCAAACCATTCTAAAATATCTCGTCATTCAATACCTAGATATTTTGAAATCTTAGAAGATACTTTAATAGCAGAACGGATATTCCCACTAGATCTTCAATATCACGATTTGGATCTGGTTAAACATCCAAGGTTTTTTTTCTTTGATAACGGAGTTTACAACGGTCTATTGGGAAACTTTATCGCTAGTAGCGATAGAATCGGTCTTCTTGCTGAACAACTTGTCTTCTCACAGCTAAAACATTCTGCATGGGCCAAGGAAAAAGATATAACAATCTACAGTTTTCGGACACGTCAAGGTATCGAAGTAGATTTTGTAGTTAAGATTGAAGAAACGCTATACGCAATTGAAGTTAAAAATAGCGAGAATCTTATAAGTGAAGATTTTTCAGGATTGGATTTCTTTAAAGATAATGTTGGCCTTAAAAATAGTATCGAACGCTTTGTTTTTCACATGGGAAAAAAAAGTACCAACCGTGGGGATATAAAAATCGTTCCCTGGCAAGAAGGTTTACAGCTCATAGGCCTATAGAACTTATTAGATTTAGGTAGTTTAACAAATCTTTTGAACATACCCTGAAACTGTACGCCATTTTTGGGATATGGTCAAAATAACTTTTGGCAGACCACTTGCATGTAATTATTATACATCGCGGCAAATATCGCTAATTGTGTGGTATTGGAAGCGATTAAGCATAGGAGAAGGTGGCTTGATAATAAAAACGTGTAAAAACATTCAACAGGTGTCAATCAGCAGGCGAGTAGCGCTCATTACCACCTTACTGTTCACGTTAGCGTCTCAAGCAAGCTTCATCCCAAGTGAAAATATAGATACTGTAACGTTAGAGAGCGATGAATTCTGGATTAATGAGGTATTAGTTGAAGATGATGCTGGAGTACTAAGATCCATTAAGGATACTGTCAACAACTGGGAATCAAAAGAGGAATACATCGTAGTATGGAATCAAGAAAATAGTGGAGTTGTTAGCATCCCTAACGATGACTCTAAAAAGAACTATCTTACAAAACAGCTTTTGAAATATTTTGATAAAAGATTATCAGGAGAGATCAAACATGCTGATAAAGGATCTACTCTATACAATGTTGGCACTGTTCACAACGCTCTTAAACCAAGCTCAAAAGTAGACATTGCTCCAAATATCAAAATTAAATTCAAAGCCAGGGTTATCCAAGGAAATGGTGCAATTATTATTGAAAACCCATTTGTAAAATGCGAGGCAAACTTTAACTACCGAGGTGAAGCTGAAGTCAGAGTGGCAAAAGATATTAAGTCAGTCGACGTAATAGCAGAAACAAAATATCTCGTAAAAGATGAGCATTGGATAACATCGATAAGTCATAAAATATCTTCGGATGTCACAGGAAGGGTATCGTCAAAACAACGCATGAACGAGACTCCGGCCAATAAAAGTGCTGATAAACGAGTCGAGGTTTTTTTCACTCACAATTTCTAGAATTTTATTTTTGAATATGTTAAAATTTTGTATGAAATTTTTTTTAATGGCCCTGCTATTTTTATTAAGTTTTTCCCTAACAAGCTTGGCCCACGCAAAGTTTACTAAATATGAAGTTACCGATTTAAAAAAAGAAGAATACCCACTCTCTAAGACATGTGAAACCATGGGTATAAAACATACTATTCTTGTGGAAGTTGTCGACACCTACACCATTGATTGCATGGGTACCAAAATTAATACTACTGATTTTTGCAATAAAATTAGTAAAAACGGCCCACAACTATTAAGAGGCTTCATCAAACCAGATTCAAAAGTAGTAACTTGCCAAATGGCATCACGAGCAATTATTACTGTCGTTTGTGACGAAAGAGACAAAAAGTACTGTTACAATGAAACGAATGGCTGCAAAAAAATTAAACAAAACTATGCAGCAAACCTCTTAGAAGTTCATAGATCAATAACTGACGGCGAAGGAGGAACACAGCAACTAAACTGCTACTTCACCACTAAAAACAGTTTCGACCAAACAGATGATCTAGTTTTATAAACACCTCACAACGACATTAGAGTTTCCAATAAATTATCTCCGTGGCCCAAACTCCACATTTGCAAAAAAAATTAAACATATCACTTAAAATATCGGAGGAAATGTGCACAACAAAATTAATGCTCTCTATTTAAAAAATAGTGAAGTAGGCGCAGTGGAAATTTTTGGCTACACGACCAAAGGAATACCTGGTGTCGACATCGTTAATCTTGGACGTCACGGAAGGAACATAAAAGAAAAGCTGATCTATCTTACCAAATCGTTAAACATAAAACTACCGATGAGAAAATATACTCTTTGTGTTGAACTAGAAGATAAACATCTGCTCGACAATAAAAGCTATCAATGGCTTGAACTTCCAATCCTGCTGCTATTTTGGTCACTGGCGAAGCAGATCCCAATTACAAAATTAGACGACTGCTTTACGGCAGGTAAGATCTCTGTAGATGGACAAGTAACCTCGATTCCCCAAAAAACACTTGAACAATTTATTCAGACAAGAGAGTTCACAAAGGTTATCGCTCCATCAAACTATAATTTTTTTTCAAATGTTCAACATATTCCACTTAATGAAATCCTAACAAATCAAGAAAAAGAAATTTTTATCATGGATAGATAGTTTTAATTATGATAAAAATTTCTTTAAAATCTTTCTTATCTTTAGGAGTGTACAATGAACGGAGCAAAGAGAGGGACTATTGGAATACTTACCGGTGGTGGTGATGTTCCAGGACTTAACCCAGCAATTAGAGCTGTCACGATTCGAGCAATCAAGGAAGGATACGATGTAATCGGCATTCGCAAGGGTTGGTCAGGACTTATTAATATTGATCGAAATAAAAAACCTGAAGAACAAGATTACTGTCTTAAATTAACGCTACAACAAGTTGCTAAAATTGGGAGAACTGGTGGAACCTTCCTACATAGTTCTAGAACAAATCCAGTAAAAGTTAAAAAAGACAAAGTTCCTCCCCACCTTAAAGACGAATACACCAAAGATCTAAACGATCTCACGCCTGAGGTTCTGAAAAACCTTGAATACCTCGGCATCACAATTTTAATTCCAATTGGTGGTGATGATACTCTTAGTTACGGTGTTCACCTTCATAATATCGGTGTTAAAGTAGTCGCTATCCCAAAAACTATGGATAACGATATTCCAGGGACAGATTACTGTCTTGGCTTTAGTACATGTGTTACTAGAACTATCGAATATGTTCACAACCTTCGAACCTGTGCAGGATCTCACGAGCGTTTTCTTGTCGTAGAAGTGTTTGGCCGATACGCAGGCTTTTCTGCATTAATTCCTGCAATGGCCGGTGCTGGGGATCGCTGTGTTATCCCTGAATACAAATTTGACCCAGAAAGACTCACGAAGCTTTTAGTTGATGATAAGCTAAAAAATCCAAGTAACTACTCCGTGGTACTCGTCTCTGAGGGGGCAATGCCAAAAGATAAAGAGGATAGAACCTATGAGAGTACCGAGGTTGATGGGTTTGGCCATAAAAAACTTGGTGGAATTGGTGACGTCGTATCAAAACACTTAAAAGAGATGTCTCCAAAATTTCACAATGGAGAGAGCATCAATGTTATAAGTCAACGACTTGGATACTTGGTTAGATCAGGCGACCCTGACGCTGTAGATTCAATCGTATCAATGGCATTTGGTAACTTGGCCCTTGATTTAATCGAAGCAAAACGTTTTGGACGAATGGTCTGTTTAAGAAATGGTCGATATGAGAGTGTTCCACTAAATATTGTCACCAGTACTACCAAGCTGGTCGATGTTTCAAAGTACTATAACGTTGAACGGTACTGTCCTCTTTATATTAATTTTGAAGATAGACCGATGTGGATTATGACTACTGATTAAGATTAATCTCTTGACAACATATTACCATTTATCATAAAAGTTCGGTTTAAATTAGTAATTTAAGTTAGTGCGTTTCCGGAGATAAGTATGGCTGTACCTAAGAAAAAAACCAGTGTCGCAAGAAAAGGCTTAAGAAGAGCTGGCCAACATCATAAACTTTACGCGAAAGATCCAATGTCGTGTCCAAATTGTGGTGATTTAACTCTTCCTCTACACGCTTGTCCATCATGTGGGACATATAAAGGTAAAGAGATTATCAAGATTAAAGCTGATACTGAATCTGAGCAAAGCGAATAATTAAGCATTTATCTACAATTACCTTGATAATTAACCTAGTTGTTACCAATTTTAAACTTGCCAAATCAACTCTTTTTTCAAAGAATACCCTGATTTATGCAAAGTGCGCGTTTTAATTTTACAACCACGAGGTGGTCATGGATTTTTATAAATCTAAAATACTTGGAACAGGAATATATGCCCCTAAAAAAATTCTAACTAATAAAGAGTTGGAAAGTATCGTCGAAACTAGTGACGAGTGGATATTTGAAAGAACAGGAATTCGTGAACGAAGGATCTGTTCAACTGAGGGTGGAGAATGGCCAACAGACATGGCGCTCTACGCAACAAGAGATGCGCTCGTTGAAGCGAAACTCACTCCAAACGACATCGATTTGATCCTGTTTGCATCAGTAACTCCAGACGTGCCACTTCCAAACAGTGCCTCTATTTTGCAAACCAAACTTGGGATTACAAATGAGTGTGGCTGTTTAGATATTTCAGCTGCGTGCTCAGGATTTGTCTACGGACTCAATATGGCAAATGCCATGATCCAAACAGGTTTTTTAAAAAACGTTTTAATTGTAGCTTCTGAGATGTTAAGTCGCGAAGTAGACTGGAAGGATAGATCTTCATGTATACTTTTTGGTGACGGATGTGGAGTCGCGATTTTAGGTAGAAATGAGAGCAATGATGGCTCACAAATTCTCTCTTCAAATATTCATGCTGATGGAACTGGAAAAGAGTTCTTCTATCAACCATATGGAAGAGCGGTTGCTCCGCTAACTACCCAGATGATTGAAGAGGGATCACACTACATGAAAATGAAGGGTAAGGAGATGTTCAAGGTTGCAACTAGAACTCTTGCTAAGAATGCTAAAGATGCTCTAGATAAAGTACATGTATCAATCAACGATGTTAACTGGATAATTCCGCATCAAGCAAATGTACGAATCATAGAAACCGCTTGCAAAATTCTTGGGCTTAACAATTTAGACAATGTCATTATCAATATTGAGCGTTGGGGTAACACAAGTGCTGCAACTATTCCGCTAGCATTTCACGAAGCCGTTAAAGATGGCCGTATCAAAAGAGGAGATCTCGTTTTATTTGATACGTTCGGTGCTGGCTTAACATCTGGTGCAACTCTTCTGAGGTATTAAAAACTAAGGATAATTTTAATGAAAAAAGTTACTCTATTATTTCCTGGACAGGGTTCTCAATACGTTGGGATGGGCGAGAAACTATTCAGCAGCGAATATTACAGATCGTTTAAAACAGCGAACAGCGTACTAGGACACGATCTTGCTAAAATTTGCCAAGAGGGCCCAGAAGATAAATTAACTCTTACAAGTAATGCCCAACCTGGAATTTTAACTCATTCAGTAGCACTATTTCAAAAGCTACTACCTATTCTTAATTCAAAAAACATTGAAATCGATTCAGTCCTTGGCCACTCTGTAGGAGAGTACTCAGCACTAGTTGCTGCCCAAGTTATGAGTTTTGAAGATGCAGTTCTTACTGTACATTATCGTGGAAAATATATGCAAGACGCTGTTCCTGCCGGAAAAGGGAAAATGTTTGCAATTATGAAACTTGATCCAGCTGTAATTGAAAATGGGTGCCATGAAGTTTCTAGTGGCGAATCAAGAGTCATGCCTGCAAATTTTAATGGTCCTGACCAAACAGTTATATCCGGTGAAACAAGTGCATGTGAAAGAGTTATTCAGTGGTTAGAATCAAATGCAGGAACTAAGTTCCGTGCGATTGAACTAAAAGTCTCCGCACCATTTCACTCATCACTAATGGCACCTGCTGCTGAAAAATTAAAACAAAAACTTGATGCTCTAACTTTTAATTCTAACAAGCTGCCATATATTGCAAACATCGATGCGAAACGCTATGGCAATGGTACAAGCGGTGAAGAGATCAAATATAATTTGTATCGACAAGTCTGCGGATCAGTTCGTTGGACACAAAGTGTTCTTCAAATTCCAAATGAAACACTCTGTATCGAAGTAGGCCCAAGCAAAGTTTTAACTGGATTAGTAAAAAAAATAAAAAGTGAACTTACAGTCATCGCTCTTGATAGTGACAACGGTTTTGAACAGCTAGAGGAGATTTTAAAATGAGAGTAGTTTACCCAGATTTAAAAGATAAAATAGTATTAGTGACTGGTGCGATGAGAGGAATTGGTAGAGCTATTGCCAAAGAACTCGCGGCCCAGGGTTGCCATACAGTTTTTAATTATCGAGGCGATGTAGAAAAAGCGATGCAACTAAAGCATGAGTTAGAAACAATTGGAGGAAAAGCAACTCCACTCAAATTTGATGTTACAAATAATGCAGATATAAAAGACGCAATAGATAGTTTTGTTAAAGAGTTTGGGCCAATTTCTGGTTTAGTAAACAATGCGGGAATTTCAAAAGATCAGCTAATTTTGCGAACAAAAGAAGACGACATCGATTCCGTTTTAGATACAAATTTAAAAGGGGCAATGCTTGTAACAACCGCACTATCTAGATCATTTTTAAAAGCTGAAAATGTCTCTATTGTCAACATCGGATCAATCGTTGGACTAATGGGAAACCCTTCCCAGATGGCATATGCAGCATCTAAAGCTGGCTTAATTGGGATGACCAAAAGTGTGGCAAAAGAACTCGCATCAAGAAATGTTCGAGCAAACATTATTTGTCCTGGCTTTATTGAAACAGATATGACCGATGCGTTAGACGAAAAAGTTAAAGAGAATTATCTGAGTGGAATTCCACTAAAAAGATTTGGAAGTTGCGATGAAGTATCAAGCTTAGTATGCTTCTTGCTAAGTCGTAATTCTTCATATATTACAGGTGAAGTTATAAAAATAGACGGTGGTCTATACATTTAAACATTTGAAGGAGTTTATTATGCAAGAGAAGGTTATTAAATTAGTAAGTGATGCAACGAAAGTTGATATGTCAAAAATTAGTGCAAATACAACATTTGTTGATGATCTAAATTTAGATTCCCTAGACATCGTTGAGCTAATGATGAAGATGGAAGATGAGTTTGGTGTGGAAATTCCAGAAGAAGAAGCAGAACATCTAAGAAGTATTAAAGATGTTGTTTCTTACCTAGAAAAGAAACAATAAATAAAATTTTATACAGTGCCTTTTTAAATCTGTTTAGAAAGGCACTTACCTTTAAACCCATAGTAAGCTGGATTCTTATATGAAAGCAAACAGAGTTGCAATTACAGGTTTGGGGGCCATCTGCGGATTGGGCCACAACCTTAAGACAGTTTGGGAAAATCTTGTTAATGGAAAATCTGGTATCTCAACAATCGAGAATACCGATACTGAACAGTGGTCAATTAAGATTGCTGGAGAGGTTAAAAATTTTCAAATCTCAGAGGACCTTTTAGGTTCAAAAGATGCCTCAAGGTACGATCGATTTGTTCACTTTGCGCTCCACTGCGCAAACGAAGCGTACAAAGATGCAGGTCTAATAAATAATACTTATTACGCCCCTGAAAAAATTGGAACCATATTAGGCGTTGGAATGGGTGGTTTTCCTCTCATCGAAGAGAATCATAAAAACTATTTAGAAAAAGGGCCTCGTCGCGTCTCTCCTTTTTTTATTCCTGCAATAATCCCTAATATGAGTACTGGTTTAATAAGCATCAAACTTGGCATTAAAGGTGTAAATTTCACTGTCGCTAGTGCTTGTGCTTCAGCAACCCATGCGATAAGCGTTGCTGCTAGTGAAATTATCTCTGGTCGCCAAGACGTTATGATCTCAGGTGGAGCAGAAAGCGTTATTTGTAATACACCTATCTCAGGGTTTATTAATATGAAGGCACTCTCGAAAAGAAACGAAGAACCTGAACGGGCCTCTAGGCCGTTTGATGTAGATAGAGATGGATTCGTTATGGGAGAAGGAGCAGGCATTGTTGTTCTCGAAAACTATGAAAAGGCCGTAGCAAGAGGAGCAAAAATCTACGCTGAACTCGTTGGGTTTGGTTACAGTAGCGACGCTCACCATATAACTGCACCACATCCTGAAGGTGACGGAGCAGCTCAATGTATGAAACAGACAATCGAACTAGCAGGTATCACACCAGAGATGGTTGGATATATAAATGCTCATGGGACATCTACTCCACTTGGCGATATCGCAGAGATTAAAGCTGTAAAAAAAGTTTTTGGAGATCATGTAAAAAAACTATACTGTAGTTCAACCAAGTCAATGACAGGACATCTTCTTGGAGCAGCTGGTGGAATTGAGTTAGTATTTAGTGCAATGACTCTACATAATGGGATTATTCCTCCTACTATTAATGTTGAAAACCAAGATCCTGAATGCGATATTAACTGCGTTCCTAACAAATGTGTTAAATACGACGGCGAGTACGCGCTAAGCAACTCTTTTGGTTTTGGTGGAACAAACTCTTCGGTCTTAATTAAAAAAGTTAACTAGTTCAAATTTTAATAAAAGGAATACTCTCATGATGAATGAACATATCAGAAATTCAGATCCAGAAATCTACAATCTAATTGATAAAGAGAGAGAACGCCAAGAGTATGGCCTAGAGTTAATCGCTTCAGAAAATTATGCAAGCAAAGCGGTAATGGAAGCAAATGGAACGATACTTACCAATAAATATGCAGAAGGTTATCCAGGTAAACGTTACTATGGTGGTTGTCATGTTGTTGATGAAATAGAAACATTAGCAATTGAAAGAGTAAAGAAACTGTTTAACGCCAATTTTGCTAATGTCCAACCCCACTCTGGTTCTCAAGCAAATATGGCATGTTATTTTTCACTGCTTCAACCAGGTGACAAAGTTATGGGCATGAACCTCTCACAGGGAGGCCACCTAACTCACGGTTCACCTGTTAATTTTTCTGGTAAATTATACAATATCGTTTCGTACGGACTAGATATTGAAAAAGAGGTTTTGGATTATAATCAAGTGGCAGAGCTGGCCGAAAAAGAGCGGCCAAAAATGATTGTTGCTGGAGCAAGTGCATACCCAAGAGCAATTGATTTTAAAAAATTTAGAGAGATCGCCGATTCCGTTGGAGCCTATTTATTAGTTGATATGGCCCACATTGCTGGTCTTGTTGCTGCCAATCTACACCAAAGTCCTATGCCGTACGCCCACTTTGTAACATCAACAACGCATAAGACGCTAAGGGGTCCAAGAGGTGGACTAATACTAACAAATGACGAAGCCTTGGCAAAAAAAATGAACTCCACAATTTTTCCAGGCATTCAAGGTGGACCACTTGAGCATGTAATTGCCGCGAAGGCCGTTGCATTTGGTGAAGCACTAAAACCATCGTTTAGTGCATATCAAAAACAGGTCGTGACAAACGCTGCACTTTTAGCAAAAGAACTAATGGCAAAAGGAATTGGTGTTGTTTCAAACGGAACAGACAACCATCTCATTCTCATTAAGACCGACTCTGTTGGCCTATCTGGAAAAGAAGCTGAAGAGGCAATGGAAAAAGCTGGAATTACTTCAAATAAAAATATGATTCCAGGTGATAAAAGATCTCCTTTTGTAACAAGTGGTATTAGGCTCGGAACTCCTGCAATTACAACTCGTGGATTCAAAGAAAATGAGATCAAGGTAATGGCAGATTGGATAGTAAGATCATTGAAAAACCGAGAAAACCTTGCTGAGATATCAAAGATCAGAGAAGAAGTTAAAGCAATATGTCTAAAGTTTCCAGTATACTCATAAATTTTTATTAACTAAATGCTTGGCCAGCAATAACGATTAAAGTAACAACAACAACAAGCTGTGCTAGAAGTCTCATAAATTTCCCCCAAAAACGTGCGGAAATCTACCAATACAAAAAAAATATGTCAACTTCCAGAATAATAACCATATAAAAAACGGTTGAATTCTAATGGAAAGCTCTATATAAGTTAGTTTCGGAGTTATATTATGCATTGCCCATCATGCCAAGCGATAGATACAAAGGTCATCGAATCCAGAGTTCATTTTGATGGGACCGTTATTAGAAGGCGCAGAAAATGCGAGCAGTGTGAGAAAAGATTCACAACCTATGAAAAATATGAAATTCAAATGCCTGTCATAGTTAAAAATGATGGCAGAAGAGAGCTTTATCAGCGTGGCAAAATTCACGAAGGAATTGAAAAAGCGTGTCAAAAAAGACCTGTCTCTGCTGATAAAATAGATAGCATCGTAAACGATATCGAAAAAAGAATTCTTGATACTCAGGAAATTGAAATAGCAACAAAACAGATTGGTGAATTTGTTATAAGCGCACTATACATTCTAGATATCGTTGCATATGTAAGATTTGCTGCAAGTTACTGGAAATTTGAAGAGATTAATGAGTTTATAACAGGACTAAGCACTGTACCATCTTGTTTAATGACAACAAACTATGCTCAAGAGGATAGTCGAAATATAGGATTAAGCGATATATGAGTAATGTAATGAACAGAACTATATCTAGAGAATACGCATTCAAATTTCTTTATTTTTATTTTGATAAAAAAGATGGCCACAGTGAAGAGATCTCTGAACTAATAAAAAATTTCAATACCACAATTAACGATCCTGATAGTGGTTCCAAGCTTGATACTTTTGGCCCAAATTACAATTATGCGATCTCTATCGTTGAGCTTGCGTTAGAACACAAAAAAGATATTGAAGAAAAGTTAAACGCCGGCCTTGATAACTGGAAATTGGAAAAACTTGATAGGATTGATATGGCCGCGCTGTTTGTCGGTATTAGCGAGATGATGTATGTAAAGAACTGCCCGTCCCCAAAAATAATTATCGATGAGATTATCTCTTTGGCAAAAAAATTTGGCTCTGCCAAATCATCTTCTTTTGTTAATGGAATTTTAGATAAAATAGCAAAGACGGAAGGAAAGATAAAATGACATCAAAAGAGATTAACTCTTTATTCGATGAGAATCTCAGTGCTGTCCTTTGGTTATCAAACCAACCGCTAAAAAATCATGCCAAGAGCTCACTGTTTTCTGACCTTGATTATATTTTTGATGGATTGCTATCTAATCACTGTCAATTTGCCATTGACGGTCTAGACAAAACACTCTTTATGACAAGAAATTTTGAAAAAAATTTTTACCTCGCTCATTTATGCATGGGCAATAACAGTAAAACGTCAGAACTTTTCTCTGTTATAGGAACAATGAATATTGACACTAACAACGGTTCTATCGCGCTCATTTCAAGTGAGAGTATTAGCGATAATCTCATTAAGCAACTGCACACAAAATATCCAAAAATTGAGTTTAGGTCTATAGCAACTGTCTAAAATTTAAACAATACTAGCTCTCTAACCACTTATTAATTCAATAAAATATTCGGCACACTAATTGCTTCATGATCTGTATTATGAAAACGATTATGACAATGCTCTTGGTGGCAACATTTATTATCTCTTGTGGTTATCCGGCCAAAATAGTTAATGGGACGAGAAAGTATAATTCCACTGATTCGTCTTTTTCTAGCTACGTTGCAGCTTTTGAATCAACAGGATCTTCGCTGACAGGACAAACAGTTAGTGCTTCAAAAATTCCTATAAATTTTGGTGAGCCGAGCAAACGTGAGTGGGCCGGAGAATACATCTCATACTCTGATGGAACAAGTGAAATTATTATTCGCAAATCTAAATGGGATACATATAGTGAATACGATAAAAGAGAGTTGATATTTCATGAGCTAGGTCACGCAGTTTTAAAGCGTGAGCATGACGATACAAAATACAACAACCAACCAACGTCCTTAATGTCTACAAACCACTTTAATGGTAGTTATTACAAACAGTATCAACAGGGATTAGACAGAGAACTCTTTTTAAAAGACAAAGGGGTCATCAACTCTTTAATCGCCGGATCATAATTAACAAAAATATTGACAATTACTTCCTTAAGCGTTTAAATCGCTCATTCAAAAAATGCGGCAATAGCTCAGTTGGTAGAGCGCCACCTTGCCAAGGTGGAGGTCGCCAGTTCGAACCTGGTTTGCCGCTCCAAATTTTGGGACAGGCAAAATCAAAACAATCTCTAAATCATTAAAACCAGAAACGAATGATTCTAGGAGGTTGCCAATTATTCTAAAGATCAAAGAGTAAAACTAGCTCTTGAGAATATTAAGGATAATTTTGCTAGCAATATATCCATGGGCCAAGTGGCAAAACAAATGTTAGAGCTTGGCCGCAACTCAGTCACTGAAGTGGCCCTCGAAGTTGGCTACAGCTCGCTTTCACAGTTCATTACTATCTTTCGAAAAAACACTGGCCAATTACCAGCCTCATTTTTACCCAGCAAAAGGTAAGGGTAGAATATATAAAAAAAGTTCTGACTGAGGAGCCTTTTCGATTGTTTTTTTACAACTCAAGAAATTTGCGAAACCACTCAAATCGACTCAGACTTTTTCGATAGTAAATGTAAAATATCTGCTCCTGACTAGAATCAATTTTTTTAAATACATAATTTTTTGACTCTTTCAAATAAGAACTAGGGACCATTCCCCAATTTAGTCCTTGATTTATTCTTTCTTCTAAAATTTCCCAGTCGGAAAAAGTAAAATTCTCTTCTGGTGCAGATGAAAATCCCGCCAGTTGCAATGTTTTTTTCATTTCGTGGGTATCTGACTTATAAGTGCAAAAAGGATAATCCAAGTAGTGATCCATCCATTTCTCTATTTTTCCGCCATGTTTGCGCAGGAAAGTGTGAGGGACAACTAAGCAAAAATAGTCCGCAAATAATTTTTTGCGAACATAATTACTAGTTAGGATTTCTTTTTGTGAAACACCTACGTCCATTAAGCCATGGGCCAATGCTCTCTCCAATTGAGCGTGGCCCATAGATTCCAGCGCTAATTTTCCAGAAAAAAGTTTATTCCCAAAAAAACGCTTTAGAATCTCAGACCGGCCACCTATTGCAATTTTTATGTTTTTACTACTGCCCTGTTCAATGAGTGCTTCTTGAAAAATAGATTCAAAATCCATAAACTGGCCAGCCAATTTATCCACAAGAACTTTTCCATAAGGTGTCAAATTTTTCTTACGTCCCTGTTGTTCAAATAATGGGTATGGCAATAATGACTGAATATTCTGAAGCTGCCTGGTTATTGTGGGTTGAGTAGTTTTTAACCGATTGGCAGCAGCAGCAACCGTTTTTTCTTCCGCAAAAACAACTAAAGCTTGTATAAGATGAATAGGTATATTCATACATAAATGTATATTATATATATACATTTATGTCTATCTTATAATTTTTAATTCAGTTATATTCCGCGCCATGGAGGTATTTATGAAAAAAATGTTTTTATTAATGAGTCTAATTGTTTTTTCGGGAATAACACAAGCTGCAGAAGAATCATCTCTGGCAGCTATTTCTTCGGTGTATAACGCGACGAATGAAGCTGACCTGTTAGAATCTAACTATTGGCTTAGTTTTGATTTTAGCTCGTCACAGTTATCCCAACAGTTGCAAGAGAGTTCTTTCTGTAAAAAAGCTAAGAACTTTCGAGCATCCAACGTCACCGAAATTTCAAAGATAATCGGGCAAGAAGTTAATGAGGGAATTGATCGAGGCTTTGGAAAATCAAAAGAGGCCAGTGAACTACAAAAAGAATTGAATGAGGCTCTTGAAGAATTTCAAGCTGATTTTGGTGCTCATAAAATTAAGATTTGTATTGATAACTCAATTCCAGCTTATTCAGATGGTCATGAAATGAAATTTGTACAAGTTAATGGAGCGATTAAATTTGTATTTGAAGTTGGATATCCAGACTAAATTTTGAAAAAAATAACAAGGCTTGTGTGAATCTTTTGCCAGTAATAAGAAATGCATAATTTCTTTGCCCTCTCATTCATTATAACAATCCCTTCCTTAATCAAAAAAAAACTAAAATTTCACCTCAACAACGTATCGAATAAGTAGTAAACTCAATTTTTCAGAGGGAGTTTTCATTAAAAGCTTGAATAACCATGAAGAATCTGGAAAGATGAGTGCAGAATTTAGAGCTTGGCTAGACCATGCTTGTTACAAACCAAGATCTGGGCTCTAACGGTGAGTTATGAGGTTACCGGAGAACGCTCCAAATTTTGAGACAGACAAAATCAAAAATTCCAATTCTGTCCCCGACAATGGGCCCCAAATATTACACAATCTAATTTAAAACATTGTCCGACTGACTCATCTCGCACTATATTGCCATTCTAGAGTGAATAGTGTCAAACAAACCAATTGACACTGTACGCGATATCGGGAAAATTACACTTAGGAATTTGTTGGTGGGGTTGTATGATTCTAAAACTAAATTTTGTCCTAAACTACTACATAATTGGGTGCTTGGCCATATTGAGTAGTAGTAACATTAGGGCCGCTGAAAATACGAGGCAGCTAATCACCAAGATAGGAACATTAAAAGAAGAGTCGTATCAGATTTCACCTGTTTACAATACTGAAATTATCAAACGTAACCAGAGTGAAGCAAAGAAATGGAACAGATTTTCAACTCACCTTCCCCAGCTTTATCTTCAAGCACAAAAAAAACATGATTACTATGAAAATTCAAATGAGTTTTTGCGCTCCCTTGGAGTAACAAAACCAGATTATGAACTAAGTATAAATTATGAGTGGTCGATTTTTGATCGTACTAAATATTTACAAACAAAACAGAGTGTAACAGAAGATAATATACAAGAGATTAACGCTTCAAACGCGGTCAAAGAATATGAGACACAGTTTACGACACTTGTACTTGATTATCTTCTTTCAAAATACAAAAGTGCTGCAATTGCGAACTCTTTACAAAAAGCCCAAACTGCCAAAAGAGAGGCACAGCTTGGCTTTGAGTTGGGCCATAAAACAAAAATTGATGTATTAAGAGCAGATGCAAACTTAATCTCCCTTAACTCAAAAAAAACCACATATGAAGATGAAGAGCAGAAAAGCAAAAGCACATTAATCGAAAAATCTGGACTAGATGAAAGTAAATTTATCTTCTTAAACAATTTGGAAGAAAATGAATATTTAACACTTATAAAAGATCTAAGTGTGTATCAACCAATAACTACAAATGTTAACACTGAACAGACAATCGACTACAAAAAATTAAATGAAGAAATTAGTCTTAACCAATCTCAAGCAAAACTAATAACTGCTAAAGATTGGCCACTAATAAAAATCGAAGGGAGCTTGTCTCAAACATCTGACACGTTTAGTGGAACTTATCATCAACCAGACAGAGATCACATAGTCGCCTTATCTGTAACGATTCCACTCTTCAACAGTGGTGGAACAATTGCTTCTCAATTTGAAGAGTATTATGCTACGCGAGTCATCGACTATCAAAAAAGATTAAAAATTCAAGGATTAGATCATCAGCTTAAAAATGCAGTGATTAAAATTAGCGCTCTTTGTTCACAAGTAAAATCACTTGAAAAAAATGTCGAACAGTTTGAAGAGTTATCAAGACTAACGACTAAATCGTACCAGCTTGGAAAAAGTACTCTATTAGAACTTTTAGAATCACACGATAGGCTACTCGAATCTAAAATTTTATTAGCAGAAAATAAAATTCAACTATACCAAATAGCAGAAACCTATAACAGGCAGACAAAAACACAATGAAACCAACAATACTAATCGCAGCTTTGTTTCTTACTATCACCATGATCGGTTGTAGTAAAACTTATGACGTCGAGGCAGTGAAAGCTAAAATTGGAACTGTTGAACAAACGGTTACAACAATAAACTCTGGAACAGTAGAAGCTAAATTACAATCCGAACTTGCATTTGGTGCAGTTGGAAGAGTTTCAAAAATTCACTTACAAGTTGGAAGCATCGTTGAAAAAAATCAAATTATAGCAGAAATAGAAAATTCAGATTTAAGGGCAATGTATAACGAAGCAAGAAGGGCCCATGATAGAGATCGCGAACTATTTAAGAGCGGTTTAATATCATCTAGTGCACTTGATAGCTCAACAAGAGTGTTGACAGTTGCAAGAACCAATCTAGATAAAACTCTTATCTTGGCACCATTTAAAGGAATGATCACTGCGCTTGATCTGAAGATTGGCGAGTTCTATCAAAATCAGGCACAATCAACATCCAGGCCAAAGGTTCAGATCATTGATTTAAACTTTAGAATTATCAAAGGTGAGATTGATGAAATCGACCTTCCAAGAGTCAAGCTAGATCAAATAGCTCGAATTAAAATTCCTGCGTTTAAAAACCAAATCTTTAAAGCTAAAGTTTCCAATGTAGTACCATTTATCTCGACCGCAAAAGATCAAGATCGCACAAGCGAGATCGAATTAGAAATTATCAGAAACGAAACTGACCCATTAATTCCCGTTGGGGCATCGGCCGATGTAGAAATTGTCGTTAGCACTAAAGATAGTGCGCTATCACTTCCTACTCAAATGGTACTAGGAGTTGGGAACGAGAAATTTGTTTACGCAATTATTGATAATGTCCTAACTAAAACACCAATTGTTATTGGTGTAAGAAATTATGATAAAACAGAGATCATTAGCGGATTAACCGAAGGCATGATGGTTGCCAAGTTGCCAGATGGCGCTAGAGCTGAAGACAAAGTAAAAGTTAACCCAAAAGAGAAAAATGGCACTAATTGAATTAAAAAACATTCATAAAACATTCACTATGGGTGAAGAGATAATCAAAGCACTAGACGGTGTTTCAATTGCTATAAACGATGGAGAACTAACATCTATTGTTGGAGCGTCTGGCTCTGGAAAATCAACGCTAATGAATATTATAGGTCTCCTCGATTTACCAAGTAGTGGTGAATACATTCTAGATGGTACAAACACTACTACGATGAATGACAATGCTCTTTCGCTATACAGAAATCAAAAGATTGGTTTTGTTTTCCAAAGTTTTAATCTGCTACCAAAAGCTTCAGCATTAAAAAATGTCATGATGCCAATGCAGTATGCAACAACTTACAATAAAAATTTAAGTGAGGAGATGATAAAAGAGATGGCAATTAAGGCCCTCGAAGAAGTCGGACTAACACCAAGAATGCACCATCGGCCGAACGAGCTTTCTGGTGGGCAAAGGCAACGTGTTGCTATTGCACGAGCACTTGTTAACAAACCAAAAATTTTATTAGCAGATGAGCCAACGGGGGCGCTTGATTCAAAAACAGGTGAAGAGATTCTCTGTTTATTCCAAGAACTTAATCATAACGGTGTAACTGTTATCATTGTCACTCACGACAATGATGTAGCACACAAGTGCAAACGAATTTTACGAATGCTTGATGGTAAAATCGTTGAAGAAAATAATTTATATGTTGTTTAAAAAGTATTTTTTTAATTCACTTGAAGCCTTAATTGAGAACAAACTACGGTCTGCTTTAACCATGCTTGGAATGGTTATTGGAGTTAGTGCTGTTATTTTGCTTGTCTCAGTTGGAACTGGAGCGAAACGATATATTACAAGTGAGTTTGAAAGTCTTGGAACAAATATAATTATCGTTCAACCAGGAAAAACTGACAAGAAATCCTCAATGAGAGCACCTGTTACTTCGAGCAAAGGTAAACTCACTCTATTAGACGTCGATGCGTTACTCAAACGAGGATCAAACTTATCTGCTGTATCAGGAGTCATGTTCGGTTCATGCTCAGTGAAAAACGAATTTGCATCGGTCAATGTAAATCTTCTCGGATCATCTGACCAGCTAACCAAAATTTTCAATTTAGTAATCCAAGATGGTTCTTATATCTCAAAAGAAGAAGATGATGTTGGCAGAAGGGTCGTTGTCCTTGGCCATAACGTCAAGAGAAGTTTGTTTGGTAACGAAGAAGCACTAGGGAAACTTGTAAAAATTAATGATAGCGAACACCGAGTGATTGGAGTCGTAAAAGAATCAGGCGATAAACTAGGATTCAATGTTGATGAGATCGTCTTTGTCCCAACAAGGTCTGCACTTAGACTGTTTAACACCGAAAGGCTTTTTGGAATAAGGGCCTCCGCCAAAACACGTTCGGGAATGGATGATGCAGTAAAAGAGGTAACGGAGATTTTAAAGGAAAGGCATGATGGAGAAGAAGATTTCACTATTATCACTCAAGTCTCGATGCTTGAAAGCATGAATACTATTTTAAATATGTTGACCTACGCTCTTGGCGCTATTGCTTTTATATCTATGCTTGTTGGCGGTATTGGAATCATGAATATCATGCTAGTTTCTGTAACTGAAAGAACTAGAGAGATTGGAATTAGAAGAGCAATTGGGGCCCGGCAATCAGACATTCTAATTCAGTTCTTAAGCGAAGCTATCATGATTTCTGTTACAAGCGGTTTAGCTGGAATTATTTTTGCGATGATGATGACTTACTCAATTTTTATTTTCTATCCAGGCTTTGATTTAAGACCTCCATTTTGGATACTCCCGCCAGCTTTTTTAATGTCATTTACTACAGGTGTAGTCTTTGGTGTTTGGCCAGCAAGAAAGGCTTCTAAGATTCAAACTATCGATGCACTAAGGTACGAGTAAATACTTGTACTGACTAAATACTTACCCGAAAATCATGCCTGAAATATTAAATCACTAAAGTGCAGTGAGATTTTTTAAAAATCTAGCAGATGATAATGAATAACCTTTTTTTTCTATTCTAACTGTTGGGCCTTGGGGATATACAAGGAAACTTGGAACATTGAGTTTTTCAGTGTAAAAATGTAACCCCTTTGTCCATGTCTGTGGCGATGATTTTACCTCTATCAAGGCAACTGGTTTCAAGTTATTTGTAATCAAAAAATCTACCTCTCTATCGTCTTGATCTCTGAGATAGTAAAGTTCGTAAGTACCATATCCTTGGTCCCGATAATACTGGCAGGCAGTGTACAATTGGATCGCCATATAATTTTCAAACAGAGCTGCAAAATCATTACAAAATGGCCATTGATAAAAATAAAATTTTTTTTCTTTTTTTACCGCTCTATGAATTTTTCTCGAATAAGGAGGTAGCTGAATTCCTAAATACAAAACATCAAACAAACGCAACCAATTTTTAATTGATTCTCTGGATGTTTCAATATCTTCGGACAGAGATTTCATTGATATAGGAGAACAGATACGCTCAGGAAGAATTCTTGCCAACAATTCAATCTTGTCAATCAACTCAACCTTGCTAAAATCTCGAATGTCTTCCTTAACTAATCGTTGTAAGTAAAGATCAAGCCAACGATTTAGCTTCTGCATATTTTGAGCAATTAGTGGGTCAGGAAACCCTCCAAACGAAATTAATGGCCCATCACTATTTACATTTTGATCTGGAGTCCAACTAGTAAAATCTCTTGGTGATGCAGGGATTGATCTTCCATCATACTCATCAAATGTAATTGGCATCATATGAAATAGCTCATATCTTCCTTGCAAACTATCTCCACCTTTTTGAAAAAGATTAAATCGTCCAGAGCCAGTTAACAAAATATTTTCTTCTCTTGTTGGAGAATCATAATAACCCTTTAATATTTTTTTCCAATCACTACGCTTGTGAATTTCATCAAACACTAACCAACCCTTTGATTGTCTAAAAAAATATGGGTCTTTGAGATGGGAATTTTTAACTTCCGCAGTATCCCAATTATAATAAGGTATCTTTAATGATTTAGAGTAAAAAGTTTTTCCTATCTGTCTTGGACCAGTCAAAAATACCATAGGCTCAAGATCGAAGTTCTCATTTGAAACCTTAAGCATATTTGAAATAATTCTCTGAATAATCAATGACATATGCAATAATAGCATCTCGTAGAATGCATGTCAACATGCATTCTACGATCGTCAAATGCATATAGACCTACACTTTACGACATGTTACCATTTGGCCAATATCGCGAAACTACACAAGGGTTTTATCAATGGTTGCAATATATTTAATCAGTCTTATTGGCCTAGCAATCTCTTTTTTTAAAGATCGTCAAAAGACAGTTAAGGCACTAACTCTTGCGCAGAAAAAATTTATCAATATGTTACCTCATTTTTTTCTAATGATATGTCTGATATCTGTGTCACTCTTTTTTATTCCAGACACACTAATCATGGAATACCTTGGCCCGAAAAATCAATGGCACTCAATGATTGTAGCATCACTACTAGGATCAATTGTCGTTATGCCTGGCTTTATCGCTTTCCCACTTGCAGAAATACTTGTAAGCAAGGGGATCTCATATATGGCGATCGCTGCGTTCACGACGACGCTAATGCTAGTGGGAGTTTTATCTTATCCAATTGAAAAAAAATTTCTTGGTGCCAAAATGGCGATTATAAGAAACCTAGTCAGCTACGTGGTTGCAATTTTAGTCTCACTTGTAATTGGCGCTTTATATGGTGAAATATGAAAATTAAGATTGATAAAACAATCACACTGCTAATTTTGTTTGCGCTATTTGCTCTAGTTAGTTTAATTCTAGATTTTGATCCAGGAATTACCATTGGTAAAAACTTCGTAATTTTTTTAAAAAATATGGGACTATTACTTCCACCTGTATTTATATTAATTGGCCTGTTTGAAGTTTGGGTAAAAAAAGAGAGTATTGAAAAGTACCTAGGTAAACAATCTGGAATTAGCAGTTTCCTCTTTGTAATTTTGCTTGCATCAACCATGGTTGGAGGCATTGTCGTTGCGCTTCCTGTTGCTGCCTCTTTATTTAACAAAGGTGCCAAACCAAGTGTCGTCTACACATTCATTTTTGCTTCAGCAATATGCCGCATTCCTATGACATTTTTTGAAGCATCATATTTAGGGTTTAAATTTACAATAATTAGACTTATAATATCTCTACCACTAATTGTGCTTGCATCAGTAATTATAGAAAAAGTCTGGGGGAAAAACCAACAGCTTCAGCAATAGATATATGGAGTAAATGTGTATCTTTTTATTTTACATACCACCATACTTATTACTATTTTCATGACAACTCCTTTCCAGTATGCAACCGCAGAGCTTGGCGCACTTGACCTAAAGAATCTAAGAGTAAATACACCAGGGCCAACACCAATCCCAACTCCTCCTCCCGAAAAAAAATCCGATATAAAAAACCTACCGCCAGTTAAAGACAAAGATGGAAATTTCCAAGTAAGCTGGAAGATATTTACTGAATACGACATTACGGATAAAAAAATTGGCCATAATTTAAGAAAAGTAATTGGACAAAATGTCAGTATAAAAGGCTACATGATACCGCTGGATTATTCTGCAAGAGTTATAAAAGATTTTTTACTGGTTCCGTACATACCAAGTTGCATCCACGTTCCACCACCTCCTCCAAACATGATAATCAAAGTTAAAACGAGTAGCAAAGATGGACAAAAAGCAGGTTATTTTCCTATTAAGGTAACGGGAAAACTTAGTCTCGTTGAACCAAAAGGGAAAATTGATCGTTATACAATGGATGGACTATTCTTTTTAAATGCTTCAACTATTGAAGAGATTAAAAACTAATTTTTTACAACCAAACCATCGGCCAAAGAGTGTTTGTATGCTCTAAGCGCTGGAACAATGCTAGCTAATAATGAGCCGACTAAAACTAGAACAATGTACCGATAATCATTCTCCGTCGGTTCAAACAGCCCAAGAGTAAGCCCCATCTGTGACTCTAGTACTGGTCTAAAAATTAATAACCCCACATATAGAGAAGCTATTCCAAAAAGTACCCCTGTAATTGTCAGGATGCATGTCTCAATCACTAGGACTGAAAAAATAAATCTTTTCTTTGCCCCAATAGAACGCAAAATTGCCATCTCCCTACGACGCTCATTAAGTGTTGCGAGAAGAGAAATCACCATTCCGACCAAGCTAACAATAAAAACAAGAATACTAACTATCATCAGTGATTTTTCAGCAATACCAATTGTATTCCATAGATCACGCAATGTTACTCCTGGTAAAATTGCAAGTAGTGACTCTTCATCATAAGAATTTATTTCTCGTTGAACATTAAATACTGCAATTCGTGATTTAAGTCTTACAAGAAAAGCCGTCACATCGGCAGGTTTTAATTCCATTTGCAAAACTTTTTCTGCAGTAATTTCTTCACCAGGAGCAGGAGGGGCACCATTTTGCCAATCGACATGAATTGCCGTTATAGCTTCAAGTGAAACATGTAGCGAGCTATCAACAGGTGTCATCGTTCTATCTAGAATACCAACGACAGTAAATGGCTTATCTTCATGCTCTTGGAAACTAATATTTCCAGTGCCATGAGAGAGAGTTATTTTATCACCTACTTGATATCCAAGAGATTTTGCAACCTCAGATCCAACAACAACATCAAAAAGCTTTATAAACTCATTGCCTTGAAAAAATCTTAACGATTCGTCATTTGAATATTTATAAAATTTAAAATAGTCACGATTTGTTCCAACAACCCTAAACCCTTTATGTGAATCTCCAAGTGAAATAGGTATTGTCCACTCAACAACAGAATGATCTTTAAACTCTTCATAAGATTTATATGAAATATTGTTCGTTGCATCTCCAATTCTAAATATTGAGTACAAAAGCAGATTAATTGGGCCACTTCTCGCACCAACTATTAAATCAACACCAGAGACTGTTGATTCAAAACTTGCCTTGGCACCAGATCTAATTCTTTCAATCCCCAAGAGTAAAGAAACACTTAAGGCCAACGAAAAAATTGTAAGTAGAGTCGTCGCCTTTCTATTAAGTAGACTTTTTTTTGCAACCTTAAAAATCACCATTAAATAAACTCCCGTTCCATCTGACCCGACATGTTTGCTTTATTTATCTCACACAGTGAAATAACACGATCAAATTTAGTTCCCAAACTAATATCATGACTGACAAAAATAAGGGTAATTTCAAATTTATGACACTCTTCAAATAATAACTTAAGGAAACTCTCACGGATATTTGAATCAAGGGCCGACGTAGGTTCGTCAGCAATAATTATTTCAGGACGGCCCATAACGGCCCTTGCTGTAGCTACTCGTTGTTGTTGTCCAACACTAAGCTTGGTTACATTTTTATGACTTAAATCTTCTACGCTAAGTCTTAATTCCGTCAATAACCGTTTTGCCTCTTCTTCTAGTGAAGTTGCATGCTCTAAAACACGCTTAGATTTTATTTTGGAAAACTCACACGGCAAAACAACGTTCTCAACAGCACTAAAATATGGGAGTAGATTAAACATTTGAAAAATAAACCCCATATGATCACCTCGGAACTGATCTTTCCTTGATGATGTAAGTTCCGAAAAATTCTTTCCAAGAACTTCGATCTTTCCTCGCTCAGGTTCTAGCACACCACCTATTACATTTAGCAGTGTCGATTTCCCACTACCACTTGGGCCATGTAGAAATATTTTTTCACCTTTTGCGACCGATAATAAATCAATATTGAGGAGAGGCGCAGTACTTCTGGGCCAGCTAAATACCAAATCTGAAATGTGTAAGACTATTTGATTTGCCACTGCTACCTACTTTAATTTTAAGACAGGTGATTTTGCATCTAATGTTTGAGAAAACTGCCCAGATGAAGTAACTGCTTGAGCAACTATTTTTTTCATTTCAGCAAATTTTTTAAACGCTAACACTGTTACTTGATCTAATTTATCTATATTTTGACAAGTAAGTGAGTAGTTAATGTGAAATTCAGAATGTTTATCGTGGTCCTTTCCCTCTTTATGATGATCTTTACCCTCTTTATGATCCTTATGATCCTTATGATCCTTATGATCCTTATGATTTTTATCATGATGATCCCCTTCATTTAATATCTCGGCCTCAACCACGGCTTCCTTTTCTGATACACAATTTGCACTTTGAGGTAACATAATAATTTCATCAACATTTTTTAATGATGCGATTGCATCATTAACTAATTTCTTCTGAGTATCACTTTCAGGATAGTGTTCAAACCCAACAATATCGTGGGCCGGAACTTCAATTTCCACAAGTAAACTTTTACTCTCAATAGCTAAATTTAATTTTCCTGTGCCGTGTTCATGTGCATAGTGGTGTCTTTTCTCTTTCTTGTCAGCGGCCAAAACTGACACGCTAAAATTAATCAACAAACTAGTAATAATAAGTTTAAACATAGTTTCTCCTTTAACAATCTGTAAATTAGTTTATTGCAAACAGTTTGCAATAAAGATTC